>JAQTTS010000267.1 GCA_028710655.1 Dehalococcoidales bacterium | reverse complement strand
GTATCGGGAGTTTGCTACCGAATTCACGGATAACCTCATTGGATATGCCGGCCTGCTCCGGAGTGCCCGGTCCTGGTGAGATAACGATACGCCGGGGTGACCTGGCATCGATTTCCCCCAGTTTTACTCTGTCGTTACGGACTACCCATACCTCTTCTCCCTGCTCGCTCAAGTACTGGTAGAGGTTGTAGGTAAAGCTATCGTAATTATCAATCAAAAGCAGCATGACTCACTAGCTCCGCCTGTTCCATCGCTGTTATTAATGCCTGGGCCTTGTTTAAGCTTTCCTGATATTCACGCTCGGGAATACTATCGGCGACAATACCTGCGCCAGCCTGGGTATAAGCAACGCCATCCTTAAAAATACTGGTACGGATGTTTATGGCAGTATCCATATTGCCGGAGAAACCGAAGTATCCCACCGCGCCGGCATAGGGCCCCCTCTTGTCCGGTTCCAGCTCGGCGATAATCTCCATTGCCCGAACCTTGGGAGCCCCCGATACTGTCCCGGCCGGGAAACAGGCACGCAGAGCATCGAACTGAGAAAGACCACTCTTCAGTCTACCTTCGACATGAGATACCAGATGCATAACGTGAGAATAGCGTTCAATACCCATAAGCTGCGTTACCTTGACTGTACCTGGTTCGCTGACCCGCCCGATATCATTACGACCCAGATCCACCAGCATAATATGCTCGGCACGCTCCTTCTCATCGCACCTAAGATCTGCTTCCAGGGCCAGATCCTGGGTAACATCTCTACCCCGGGGACGGGTACCAGCAATGGGGTGGTTGGACACTATTCCACCTTCCACCCTTACCAGCAGCTCGGGCGATGCCCCTACGATGTGACAGTCGCCCATATTAAGATAGTACATATAAGGCGACGGGTTGAGAGATCGTAGTGCTCGGTACAGGGCAAAGGGACTGGCGGTGGTCGGCCTAGCCAGCCTCTGAGACAGGACTACCTGGATAATATCACCGGCACAGATATACTCCTTAGCCCGAAGGACTTTTTTCTCAAACTCTTTCTGAGAAAGGTTTGAGGAGACCGAAGCCGGGGATCTTGCACATGAAGTCAATAAAGAATACTGGGGAGCAATCGGCTGCCTTAACCTCGCCACCAGGATGTCGATTTTATCGGTTGCATTCCGATAGGCAGTCTCAACATCGCCGTTTACATGAGCATGAGAGACCACCTTTATCTTATGGGTAAGATGATCGAAAATAAGCAGGGTGTCTGCCAGCATGAATACTGATTCTGGAAGGCCCAGTGGATCCGGCTGAGGAGAAGGTAGCTGCTCAAAGTGGCGGGCGACTTCATAGCCCAGGTAGCCGACCATTCCTCCATGGAAACGGGGCAAGCCGCTGTTAGTCACCAGCCGGAACCGGGCCAGTTCCTTTTCGATAAGGGGTAAGGGGTCAACAGAATTATTGCTCTCGGTTCTCAGGACCAGGGCAGGTTCGGTACCGATAAAGCTGTAGCGGGCCAGCTGCTCACCACCCTCTACACTCTCGAGTAGGAAAGAGTAATCGCCGCAAGCTATCTTAAAATAGGCGGATACCGGCGTTTCCAGATCAGCCATAATCTCACAATATACCGGTATCAGATTACCGTATCTAGACAGTTCTCTAGCCTCACCCAGCGTAGGATAGTACATATTAAGATTATCTCCTAATAAAAAACTCCCAACCCCTACAAAGGGGCGGGAGTTCAACTTCCACGGTGCCACCCTTCTTAGCCCTCACTCCATACGCGGAGACTAAGGACTATCTCTATCAGGTACAGAAGTAGAAACCTACCTCAATACCCTGGAATACGATAACGCTTTCCCTGCGTCAAGACCTACTTATTACTGATTCAGCAACTTTCAGCCTGCGGCTCCCAAATCCATTCACCCTCTGCGCTAGCACCGGCTCACACCTCACCCGGCTCTCTGGGCCTCGCTTGAAGGCTACTGCTCTTGCTCACAGCCTTTACGATATTCTATTTGATAGGATGTTAACATAATATCAATCGTTTGTCAAGATACCCTCCTGCTTCTACCAGCTAGGAATATTAAGAGCAGACGCGGTTGCTTATAATATTTGGACGGGTGTGGTAAAATGTACAAGGAACATAGTGGAGCCCTGTTCCGCAGTCGGGAGGGATCGCATAGTGGTCTAGTGCGGGCGCCTGCTAAGCGCTTACCTTGGGTAACCGGGGTCGTGGGTTCGAATCCCACTCCCTCCGCCAGATAAAAATGCCCCTTAGTAAGGGGCATATATTTTAATAACCGGTGTAAAGCTAAGCCACGATATCATATCTGGACTATCGGTTGTCAGATGAATAAGGCTGAATCCGAGCGACTCGGCAGTTGTCTGGAACAGCACGGCTATCAAAAGGCGACCACCGCCGAAAAGGCTGAATTGATTGTGCTTAATAGCTGTGTGGTACGTCAGAGTGCGGAAAACCGGGTTATCGGCAGGCTTAACGCTCTCAAGACTCGGAAAAAGTCATACCCTGACCTTAAACTAGCGGTTACCGGTTGTCTGGTAAACTCAACGACAGACGAACTCAAAAAGAGATTCCCTTTTGTCGATTATTTCTTCAAGCCTGGAGAATATCCGCCATGGCTGGAGGATCCAAAACACAGTCAGATATTATCCCGACACCCATCAACGACTACTTTCGTCCCCATCATTCAAGGCTGCAATAATTTCTGTTCCTACTGCATCGTTCCTTATCGTCGTGGCCGGGAGAGAAGTCGCCCGCTTGAAGCAATAACAGCCGAAGTAAAAGAACTGGTGCGCCGTGGTACAAAAGAGGTGATCCTGCTGGGGCAGAACGTGGACTCATACGGGCAGGATCTATTGGAAAAGCCGCAGTTATCCGACCTGCTCGGTGAACTTAATACTGTGGATGGACTGGTCCGCATTCGTTTCCTGACCAACCACCCCAAGGATATGAGCCTCGGGCTCATTAATAAAATAGCTCGCCTGGATAAGGTATGTGAAGAAATAAGCCTCCCTGTGCAGTCGGGCAGCGATGATATTCTGAAGGTAATGGGACGAAGTTACACTGCAGAGCACTTTCGCCGACTCATCGAAGAAATACGCAGCATAGTTCCGGGAGTAGGCCTAAGCACCGACGTCATTGTTGGCTTCCCTTACGAAACGGAAGAACAGTTTCAGAAAACATTTGACCTGCTCTCCGAGATAAAGTTTGATGTAGTCCATGTCGCTGCATATTCAATGAGACCGGGGACTACTGCCGCTGAGAGATTTCCCGATAATGTTCCGCTGGCTGTGAAAAAAGAGCGATTGAGAAGGGTAGAAAAGCTTCAAGAAGAAATAGCGGCTGAAATTAATGCTCGGCTATTGGGCAAGACGATCGAGGTCTTGGTAGAAGGTAAGAGAAAAGGGCGGTGGTGGGGCCGGTCTCGAAGCGGTAAACTAATCTTTTTCGATAGCAGTTGCAACTGCCTGGGGCGACTGGTCAAGACAGAGGTTGAGAAGACAAGTCCATGGGCGCTACAGGGTAGCATTATAACTAGGCGGACTGATTAAAGCAAGGAGGGATCATGGATACCAACATAATATACATAATCGCCTTTCTGTGTGTGCTTGGTTTAGTATTCTATTTTTTTATGATCAGACCACAGCGAAGGAGACAGCAGGAGCACGATGATCTGCTGAATCAGTTGAA
>JAQTTS010000266.1 GCA_028710655.1 Dehalococcoidales bacterium | reverse complement strand
CGTGCAATATGCCTCCGGTTCTGAAAATTTCGTGGTCAAGCTTAACAATGCCTCTTTTGTCAAGTTCCAACACATCACCTTCCAGGCAACAGGTACCTCTTACGGGCATGTCTTCCAGATCACCAATGGTTCCACCAACAACGAGATATCAAACTGCAGGCTCCTTACTCTTCCAAACTCCACAAGTTCATCCTTCTCAGGAATTTATGTCTCAAGTACCATCAACAATAACAACCAGATCCTGAACAATGAGTTTGAAGGAGGCTATTACGGCATTTACTGGTACGCGTCCTCATCCACTGCGCGTGGTACAGGCCTGCTGGTGGAAAACAATACCTTCACCGATTTTTACTACTATGGTGTGAATATCGCTTACATGAATAATGTGAGTTTAATAGGTAATTACATTAAGAATGGCCCCAGTTCAGGTAGTATTTACGGTGCCCGTATCTACTACTGCGACACCATCACTGTGACAGAAAATGATATTCAGATTGCCGCTACCTCCACCCACTATGGCATGTATCTTTATTACAATACCGGCAGCGCTGCCAGCCCCAACCTCATTGCCAATAACGTAATCAACCTGACCGGAACGGGTACCTCTACCTGGTATGGCGTCTATTTCTACAACCAGATCTACTCAAACTTTTATCACAACTCTATACAACTCTCTGCCGGAAGCACTTCCGGTTATGCATTATATCAGTCTAGTGGTAATAACCAGAATGTTGTAAATAATATCCTGGTACATAACGGCGGCGGCTATGCATATTATGTTGCCACTACCACCGGTGTCATTAACAGTAATTACAACAATTTCTATTCGACAGCCACTCCGCTGGCATACTGGGGGGCTGCCATGGCCGATCTTCCGGCACTACAGACAGCCAACATGATGGATACCTACTCAAAAGAGTATAATCCTGTATTTGCCAGTGTTACCCTGGGCGACCTGACACCCCTTTCCAACAACATCGATAACATGGGCACCCCGGTGGGTGTCCTGACCGATATCAAAGGGGTTACCCGTTCCCTCACCACCCCTGATGCCGGCGCCATAGAATTCACCGGGATCAGTTCCGACATCGGCCTGTCGGATGGCTCCCTTGCGGCTGGGCAGTGCCTGAGTACCAACGACAGCGTGTACATCGATATCACCAATACCATTGGCTCCACCATTGACTTCTCGGTAAATCCCCTCTCCATCTACTGGCATGTCACAGGGCCAGCCAGTTCCACCGATACCATCGTGGTGAATGCGGGGACACTGGCACCTTCAACCACCATGACGGTTGGAGGCAACGGAGTGGATATGTCCATCCCGGGCATCTATACCCTGAATGCATATCTTGGCGCCAACACGGTGAACCTGTTCGCAGGCAACGATACCCTGAACAACATGGCAACCCTGCAGATCTATGTTCCGTTTGAAGTAACGCCCAAACATGTTGTGATCACCAATCCATGGGATACGGTTGAGATTTCTGCCAAGTCCACCTTCTTCCCCGGAGGTGATTTCTATATTTCTGAGATGTGTCATAACAAGGTATCCACGGGTGCACCTGTCGGTGGCTGGGCAAGCATCACCTACCTTACGGCCGGCGACTATATTGAAATCACCGGTGTACCTAATTCAGACCTGGGGGGCTACACTCTTGAGCAATGGAGTACTGTGCTGGATGGCACTTACACATTCCCCGCCGGAACATTCATAAGTCCTACCGGAACAGCCATTATAGCTGTCGGGCAAATGGGAAGCAGTGTTCCAAGCCCGGCAAACTTCTATTATCATGGCAATGGCTCCAACACGACCGATTATCAGTCTGCTGCAACAGTGGGGCGAATCCTTCTCGATCCTTCAAACAACATTGTGGATGCTGTGGGATATGGAAACTATAACTTCCCGGTAGCCGCCAGTGTACCGCCAGCAGACTGGTCAGCGCCAACATCAGCCAGCGGTTCAGGTACCAGTGGCTTCCGCCTGACAGCACCTGACAACAACACAGGATCATCCTGGTCATTGGTCGATGCCACTATCATTCAGGATCCGGGTGTTGTGAATCCCGGCACCACCGTTCCTATTCCAGGCACCCTCACCGGCTTCGACTGGAGCCTCAATGGTGTGGTAACCTCCACCAACGTGATTGACACGGTGGTAGGACCCTGGAACCTGAGTGGCATTTACGAATATGTTGCCACTTATGTGACACCATGCGGTACGCTGACCGATACGGTCGTCATTGAAGTTTTCGGACCTGTCTTTTCTACCTCCATGGATGACACCATCTGTGAAGGAGATTCCATCATCCTCGAAACCTGGATACCAGGTGGTGGCACAACCCCGCTGATCTTCTCCGAATACATTGAAGGAAGCAGCTACAACAAAGCCATCGAACTCTTCAATCCAACCCAGGATACCGTTGACCTCGCTGATTTCCGTATCGCACAGTCGGTCAATGGTGGCGGGTGGGCTTACTGGCATAACTTCCCCACCGGTGCCAAACTGGCACCCCACGACACATGGGTTATGGTCCATGCCCAGGTAAGCGCTACCTATTATGATACCACCCTGGCCAATCAGGTCATTCCGGGTTCCAGTGTTGTAAACCACAACGGTGACGATGCACGGGCCATCGAGATGACAACGGACGGTGGTGCCACCTGGACCATCATCGATCTTATCGGGGATCCGGACAACGACCCGGGTACCGGCTGGCCGGTCGCAGGAGTTGCCAATGCTACCGCCGATAAAACCCTGATCCGGAAACCGCAGATAACCGCAGGTAATACCGACTGGCTGGCTGCCGCAGGTATTGATACAGCAAGCTCAGAATACATCATCCATCCCCAGAATTACTTCGCAAACCTTGGTAGCCATACCTTTAACCCCATTGTACCTGATCCGGTATCGTATTACTGGAGCACAGGCGATACAACCGCCTCCATTGTGGTAGCACCCACCGTTACGACAACCTATACGGTAACCGTGACCAACTCCGTTACACTGATGGGAACCATGGCACAGATCGTCGTTATGGTCAACCCTGCACCTGCCCCAGTAAACCTTGGTGCTGACTTCGATGTATGCGATGATGGCACGGCCACCCTGGATGCCGGTGCAGGATACGCATCATATCAATGGTCAACCGGCGCCACGACACAAACCATTACCGTCAGCGGAGCCACCATCGGTACGGGTAACACCGTCGTTTACAGTGTTACCGTATCCAATACCGTGGGTTGTTCCGCCACCGATGAGGTAAGTGTCACAGCCATCGACTGCTCCGGCATAGACGATCCGGAAGGGGAAAATATGCTCACCTTCTGGCCTAACCCCAACAGCGGTAATTTCTTCGTGAGGATCAAAGGTATGACCGGCGATGCCAGCCTGCGGATCTCCAATGCCACAGGACAGGTCATTGCCCATGAATACCTCACCATCGACGGAGAGCTGGTGAAAGAGTTCAACCTCGGCAACCTGGCCCCCGGTATCTATTACCTCCGCCTGTTTACCAAAAACAACGTGGTCACCAAACAGATCATCATCAAATAGTGATCATCTGAAAACAGAAAAAGGCTGTCTCGCAAAGGCAGCCTTTTTTGATATCGGGTGAGTTGCTGGTTACAGATTGCTGGCACGTTGACCCTTCATCCCTGATATCTCTAACTATCTCATTACTAATTGCTAATTAACCGCT
>JAQTTS010000265.1 GCA_028710655.1 Dehalococcoidales bacterium | reverse complement strand
CCCGCGGTGGTACCCAGGATCGCCGAAACCTGGCCGTAAACCTGGTCCATATCCGTCTTTAAAACGGTAATAGTCATAGCATCCATCGTGCCCTTGGTAGCTTCGGAACAGACAACGGTAAAGTCGCCCCTGCCCCAGGCATTCAGGAACTTGACATCATATTCATACACGCCGGTCCCGCTGATCTCGGCCATCGCCTGCGAGCTAATCCTGCGCACATTTTTATCATCGTAAACATCCATTACCGGCGCCAGGCCCGAATGCGTGCGATAACGCACGGTAAGCGTCTGCCCCTGGCGAATGGTATTTTCCCGATTAAGGATCTCGGATTTGGTAATATCGGTCAACTGGCTCTTGGCCTCGGTGATCTGCGCCGGAAGCGTAGTTTCGGTAGCCGTCAGGATGCTGGCAGTATCACTCTTTATTTCGGCCTTGGCAGACTCTACCGCAGATTCCACGGAACTGCGCGCCGAGCTGATCGCCGCGGGCAAAGTGGATTCTACTGCCGTGCGGATTGCCGAGGTCTTTATCGCTTCCGCTTCCACCAGGGCGCGGGTGGCCTGCTGGTCTTTGGCTGAGGTAACATCAATCGTAGAGCCTGAAACATAAGTAGAATCACGATAAGAAATACTAGCCTTAACAAAGTAACTCTTGCCGCTCTCTAATGCTGTGGCTGGCCAGGTAAAGGCAAAAGAACCCAAGCCGTCGTTAGTAGTTTCAGTATGTTCCCATAAAGACACCCCGCCATCAAACACTTCTACCTTTGCCCATTGCAGATCTGTAAGGTCGGTTTCCACTGTTCCGATAAGTTTTCCTCTGCGCTCTAACCAACAGGTTGCCTGCAATGTATCGGATGTGGCAGTGTAAGAAGTAGACAGCCCTACGTGCCACTGCACTGTTGCGGTAAGCTGGTTTTCCAAAGCCACGGTAACTGTCTTGTCATCATCCGCGGTCCATTCTTGAGAACGCTCAATATAACCGCTCTTATTCCAGAAAGTAGTATAGCTGTTATAAGGATAGTCATGGTCAATAGGTGAACTTAACGTACCGCTGGCATCCACCCAGAATAAGCGGTTGTCGGTAGTACTGCATTGCTGTAACGGCGCATTGGTATCATAATCCAAGACACGCCAGGTGATCGTATAATAATCCGACAGGAAACCCAGGGATTCGGCGTAAACCGTATCATCGCTGGCGTCTTCAATACGTATTTTTGCGGTAGCAGTCTCTACCCGCGGCGCCGGGATGGCAAAACTATAGCTTCCGGTATTGGTCGCCGAAGAAATGATCGTGGTCCAAGGTGCCGCGCCGGTTGCCGAATACAGGACCTTGACGTTAGAGATGGTTCCTCTGGTCGTCCAGGCAAAGTTCTCGGTCTTTCCGACGATCCTGCGCTCACCGGCGGCCGCAGGGCTGGTAATGGTGAAACCGCCGCGGATCCTGAAGTTGGAATCGGAAACGTCGTTTATGCTTGAATTACCAACCATGCTTACCCTGACCTTGATCGTGGCACCGGATAACGCGTCTTCCGGAAGGACCCAGTCATACACTCCATCATTAGCCGTGGACTCAACGATCGTCACGCTGCTAGAAAAATTATTTGCCGAGTATTCGATCTTGACATTTTCTATCTGCAACCCCTGGGAACTCCATCTAACCGGCAAGGTATCCCCCAGGACATAGACTTCACCGCCGTTAGGCGCGCTTACCGTCATCGTCGGATTCGAGATAATGCTAAAGTTTTCCGAGGTATCCACAACCTGCACTCCGCCGTAATCCGAAGAGGCATCAATGATCTTGATCTGGGCGGTGCTGGTTGGGGTCGTATCCGGCACGGTCCAGGTGTAGAGCCCGTCATTGGCCTGACCCGCGGCGACAGGGCCCCAGTTCTCCCCGTTATCAACAGAATACTGCAAAGTCAGGTCATCGTTGATCAACCCTTCAGTGGTCCAAGTGATCGGAGCAGAATCGCCCACTGCCCAGGTCGTGCCGGCAGTCGGCGTACTAAGAGTAATTATCGGAATAGCGATTTCAAAAACCTCGGAATCTACCGATAAATTAGTCGCGCTCTTCCAGGGAGTATTATCGTAGATCCTCACCAGGGCCTCTGTGCTGGCCTCGGCGCCCGAAGGCACGGTCCAGGCGTAGCTGCCGTCATTGGCTTCGCCGGTGGCGATATCCGTCCAGGTCGACCCATTATCCACTGAATACTGCAACTTCAGGTCATTACTGATGGCGCCGCCGTTATCCGACCAGCTGATCGTATATTCTTTACCGATCCTCCAGGCAGACGCTCCGATCTCGCTGGCTGTCGGCGAGCTAATGGTAATTACCGGCACAGGCAGCACGGTAAAATTATCCGACCGGCCATTAGTCTGCGTCCGGCCTAAATCGGTTACCCTTAAACGTACGGTAGTGGATACCGCTGCTTCGGGTACGGTCCAGTTATAAGAAGTGTCGCCCACAGGGATAGTGTTACTGATCAAATTAGCCGTCACAAAATTATCAGTCGACCATTCCAGTTTCAAATTAGGCCCAACCAGGGTGCCTGTGGGCGTCCAGGTAACTGCTTTGGTATCGGTTGCCGACCAGAGTTCTGCCGGCGTATCTACGGCGATCGTCGGATAGGCAATGGTAAAGGACAAATCAGAGGTATCTGTACGCGGTGTGCCGTAGCTATCCTCTATCTTGATCTTGGCCAGGCCGGGTGAATAGGCATTGGCCACGGTCCAGGTGTAGCTGCCGTCATTAGTGCCGTCAAATTCGGTGATCTCTACCCAGGTAGTTCCGTTTGCCGTGTAATAAAGCTTTAACGGCTCGGTAACCGCGCCGACAGAGTACCAGGTAATATCATGATCAGTACCGATGATCCAGGATTCGGTTCCGTCGTTGGGGCTGGTAACCGTCAATGAAGGCGGTTTAATTTCAAAGACATTGGAAGTCGCGGTCGTCGCCGGGCGCTCGATATCAAAGATCTTTACCACCACATTTGTCGAAACCCCTTCCGCGGGGATCGTCCAGGAATAACTTCCGCTGTCAGCGCGCAAAGTTTCCAGATCTTCAATCAAGGCTACGTTGGTAAAAGGCCCGCCGGCGCCGGTAGTCGAATACTGTATCCTTAAACCACCAATGGCATCCACGGCCCCGCCTGTTGTGGTCCAGCTAATATTATGCAGGGTCCCTACAACCCAAGCATCCGGGCCGGTCTCACTGCCGGTAGGCGCGGTGATCGACACTGTCGAAGGGGTAAAATTAAACGTCCCTGAAGTATGGGTAACCGCGGTACGGTTATTATCGGTAATCCGTACCTGGCCGACACTGCCCGCGCTATCAGGTAAGGTCCAAGCGTAAGATTTTGCCGCGGCCTGAACAGGAGTAGTAGCGGCAACAAGTGTCTGCCAGCTACCCCAATTGCTCCCGCCGTCGGCAGAAGTACGATATTCTATCTTTAGGCTGTTACTCACCGAGCCAATAGTACTCCAGGTTATATTATAAGTACCTTTGGCAAACCAATTGTTCCCTGCCTCAGGAGCGGTAACCGTAAGACTGGGGATAGTAATAGTGAAATCCCCAGTGGTATAGTCAACCTGCGCGTCACTAGGATCGTAGATACGGATCCTCGCCTGGTCGGTCTCGATATTGCTCGGGATCACCCAAGGGTAGCTCGTTGGAGTATTGGGAACCTGGGTTTCAATTAAATACGGAGCGAGATCCGG
>JAQTTS010000264.1 GCA_028710655.1 Dehalococcoidales bacterium | reverse complement strand
GGACCGATTGTACACTATGGCGGTGGACGAACTCCACCCATTGGAGAAGGCAGTCAAGGCAATGTCGGGTGGGAAACCCATTCCGATAAGGGAGGACCCGTTCAAGGCGGCTTGGCTGGCACGCGGGTGGACAGGCAAGGCAGAAACGTATCTGCATCATGCCGTTGTCAATGAGAACTTCGGCAAAGTTGCGGATTCGCTTGAGTCCATCTTGAAGCCGCTGGGTAATCAGTTGGACGACTTCAGGGCATACGCGGTGTCCCGTAGATCAGAAGAACTCCGAGACAGGGGAATTGCCACGGGCATAGATAGGGCAGATGCTACTGAGGTTATAAAGACTGCGCCTCCCGAATTCAAGAATGTCTTCGAGCGGCTTGTCAAGTATCAGGATGCCGTATTGGAGCAGACCCTCGTCAAGTCGGGCGTCCTCTCTAAGGACGCGGCGCAGAGGATGAGGGCCATGAACAAGGACTACGTTCCGTTTTTCAGGCTGTTCGACGAAAGCCTTGGCACCGCAGGATTCGGGGGCAAGGGTTACGCCAACCTGTCAAGCCCAGTGAAGAAAATCAAGGGTTCTGGCAGGACGATAATCGACCCCCTTGAGGGTATCATCAAGAATACCTACGTCCTGACGAACCTTGCGGAGAGAAACAAGGTTGGCAGTACTCTCGTAGAACTCGCGGAGAAGACCGATGGATTGGGCAAATGGGTTGAAGAAGTCGCTACTCCCATGCGTGCGACGAAATTCCAACTGGAGGAGATTAAGAAACAGTTGGAGGCTGCTGGTGCAGATGTAACGGGAATGGATCTCGATCAGGCAGCGGCAGTATTCAGGCCGAGCGTCTTTGCCCCAGGGAAAGAGAATATCCTGACGGTATACCGCGATGGCAAGCCAAGATTCTACCAGGTCGACCCCGAACTGTATCGCTCCCTTTTGTCGCTAGACAGGGAATCTACAACCTTACTCGTTAAGATTCTGAGTTATCCCGCAAGCATGCTCAGGGCTGGAGCCACCTTGAACCCAGAATTCATCGCTAGAAACCCCGTCCGTGACCAGTGGACCGCCTACCTCAACAGCAAGTACGGTTACAGGATAGGCGTAGACCTTGCCAAGGGATTATTCCATGCCCTCAAAAAGGACGACCTCTACTGGAAATGGCAGGCGGCAGGCGGCGCACAGTCAAGCCTTGTTTCGGTTGACCGAGACTACATGCAACAGTCCATCAAGGAACTCCTGCGGAAGGGAGCAAAAGAGGAAGTCAAATACATCGCATCCCATCCTCTCGAACTCCTGCGCGGCCTGTCAGAGGTTCTTGAACAGGGTACGCGGTTGGGTGAATTCACTAGAGGTGTCGAGAAGGGCGGTGAAAGTCTGGATTCCGTCCTCGAAGCGGCCATTGCTTCTAGGGATGTCACCGTGGACTTTGCCCGCAAGGGAACGGCGACGGGGCCAATCAACCGAGTAATCGCGTTCTTCAACGCGGCTATTCAGGGTCCGGACAAAATGCGGAGAGTGTTCGCGTCAGATCCGAAGGGGTTTACGGTCAGGGCATTGCTGGCAATAACACTGCCGTCCGTTCTCCTCTTCCTGAGAAACCACAAAGACGAACGGTACAAGGAACTGCCACAGTGGCAGAAAGACCTGTTCTGGATTGTGCTGACGAAGAACCATGTCTTCCGTATCCCCAAACCCTTTGAACCTGGTATCCTCTTCGGCACGATACCGGAAAGGATAATGCAGTGGGCCTTAGCGGAGGACCCAAAGGCGTTTGACGAACTCGGCAAGACTCTCTCTGATGCTGCGCTCCCAAGCCTTGTTCCGACTGCCCTTGTTCCCTGGATAGAGGTGTATGCGAATAAGAGCCTCCATACGGGAGCGCCGATAGTCCCACAAAGAGAACAGGACCTCCCGCCGGAGCAACAGTTTGGGCCGTACACCTCGGAGACTGCAAAGATGATGGGTTCGGCATTAAGGCAGTCCCCCCGCAAACTAGAATCTTTGATTGCTGGCTATACTGGGGGACTTGGCAAAGCGGGACTGCAGACATCGGACAGCGTTTTGAAGATACTTGGAGTCGCCAAGCCGCCTCCCAAGCCATATCAGGGTCTTGCCGACATCCCTGCGTTGAAAGCCTTCGTTGTCACTCCAGGACAACAGGCGCAGAGCGTGGACAGATTCTACGATGCTCTGCAGAAGGCAGAGATGGAACACAAGCGTTCCGGCAAGAAGGCTGTGCCGCACAAACTGGGGCAGATGCGGAATACCGCAGATGAACTCAGCGAACTCAGGGCGAAGGAAAGAAAGATTGAGGCAGACAAGACCATGACGCCACGGGAAAAGCGGAGAAGGCTGGATGAGATAAACCAGAAGATGATTGCAGAGGCTAGGAAGCGGTTATAATCATGCCTTTCTAGCCTCTCCCCTGTACTTGTCGATGGTCCATATGACGGCAGACGCTAGGCAGACAAACCAGATTCCCATGAGTCCAGCGGGAACCAAACCGGCACTGGTTAGCACGAAAAGGCTAAGGACAACTCCCGCCAGCCAGCGATTCTGCTTTATGGGCCGTCCGTCCCAGTAGCACAGGAAGAGTACGAAGACCACGGCTACCACAATGAAGATGTACCCCATTCTCCTCACCTCACCCACAGAGTATTCGCACACTTCGTCCCTTTATGCGGTTTTCCTCTTTCAGCAGTTAGGAGGCGGTCCACGATGGCTATGGATGAGAGCATCGCCACTGTCGTGGCTCGGCACGATGTGGAAATCTAAGACGGGGGCCTGTTTTCGAAAGACCAACTCCAGCCAAGACCTTGGCATGATTCCACGAGCCAAAGCGAGCAACATAGACAGGTACAGATCTCACCCCGTTTCTTGCGGTGCAATCCGTTGCGGCAGGAACCTTGCCCAATCGCCGCGCTAAATCGCGAAGGGCCTCCAACAAGTCTTCATCAGACTCAGGCGAGGCCATCAGGGAGCTGTGCTGCCCATGCCTCATTAATCGGAGATTCCCTATTCGATTGTCTTTGGGGTCGCCGTTGATGTGGTGAACAACCTCATCATCTTGCAGCGACCGACCGAGGAGGTGAGACATGATATAGCGGTGTTCCAGTAAGTAACCGTTGGCGCGCGCATTAGGGTGTTCTGGCATGAATATTTCCACATACCCATGACCGTTATCTTCAAGACGCTTGTGCGGCTGGCCAGAATACCTAACTCTTTGCGCTTCCTGCTTGGTTCGAAGTATGCCCATGCGCCTCAAATGCTCACATACCGTAGCTTGGGCTATCCCCATCTCTGCGGCTATCTGCCAAGTTGTAAGACGCTTCGTAGTATATAGTTCCCGCATGCGATCATCATCTAGGTGCTTTCTGGGGGTAAGCATTGTTCCCACCTCCCAAGATATAGTATACCATTCTGCCCCCGGAATAGCAAGTTGGAGGTGTTGTCAATGATGGACGAGACTCTTTGCCCCGCCCACAGTGGTATTAGTGAGGCGGTTCGACGTTTAGACGGCTGGCAGAAGAGTCAAAATGGCGCGCTGCTCCGTATCGACCAGAAGGTGGACAAACTGCTTTACTGGTTGATGGGTGAAATGGCAGCCCTGATTCTTCTCGCCATTGGAGTGTGGCTCAAACGATAGGAGGGTAATCATGGACAACCTATTCACGATTGAAGCCCTCGCGACCCTCGCGGGGGCGTCGTATTTGGTGTACCTCATC
>JAQTTS010000263.1 GCA_028710655.1 Dehalococcoidales bacterium | reverse complement strand
ACGGGCTCTCCTTATTTTTGGCCCATGATTGTAAACCGAGAGGGTTCCTTCAGTTAAAAATCGTCTATGTTTCTTCTCAAGAAGGGTTGACAAGTGCGATATAATATGGTAGCGTGGCTTAGTATTTAACGGTCGGATTGCAAACGATTTTTATACTGTACCTCGACAACGGCGGCACCAACTCGAATAGATTGGTGACCTCCTGTAAATTGAAAGAGAAAATGACAAGAAAAGGAGGTCGCCGTGCCAAACGGTAACCGCAATCGAGGAAAACAACAGGGATCTGAGCAGCCCGAAGGAGAGGCCTTTCGTACCTATATCCAGGAGCGTCTCCGTATCCGTTTGGCGGATGCGGTCGATGCCGTTCTGGAGCCGGGTCTCTCGACGGGCGAGCTCGTGCGCAGAGCACAGGCTCTGCGTGAGGTCGGAAGGCTCGGACAGGAAGCCGTTTCTCGAGCCGCTCTCCGCGAGGAAGCGGCCCGCGAAGCTATTCGGCGCACCTCCACCGAAGCGCAGACTGAGCGTCGGTTGCTCCTGGCCATCGCGTTCTTGAGGAGGATCTGACCATGAACGATCACCTCTTCCAAGAGCTCAGAACCGAAGTCGGTGCCAAGTGGCATCGCCTCGACTTTTGGTGGCAGATCACGGTTATCACTCCCCTCTGGTTCCCAATAACCCTGGGAATCGACTGTGCGGGGGTATCGACCACCGTCATGCTGAGCGTCGGTTCTGGTCTCTGGGTGATAACCTGGATTGTCGGGTTGTCGCTCGTGGGACTAGCCGCCGCTGGAGCAGGTGTCGCTGTCTGGGCCAGTGAGACCCTTCGTCGATCAGCGAGCTGGGCCTTCGGGCTCAGCACCCTGCTGACCCTCGGGTGGCTTCTCGTGTTGTCGGTTGTTCCGACACACAAAGAGCCGGGCGCTGCCTTCCTGGCGTTGATCATCATCGTGGTCCTTGTAGCCACCCTGATGATTCCGCGCCGGGCCAATGGGCGTCGGTACCGCTGGGTGCGACTACTCGCACTAGTGTTGCTGATCGCCTTTTTTGTCGCCATTCTGGCCATCTTCGGAGTGACACTCGAAGTGGTCGGACACGGCGTCTCGACGGTAGCGGTCGCGGTGTGGCATGCCACACCTTGGGGCGGAGAACACACCTCCCCGCTCCCAGCCGCCATCCCGACTACGTCCGCAACGACGGCCACCCATGCGACTATCCAGACCATACCTCAAGGTCTGGCCAGCTGGCAGTTCGAGGAGAGCTACAACTTCCCCTCGTCTGCTACAAGGGAGCTGGTCGATATCCGAAGAGCTGCCACCAGGGCAGGCATCCTGGAGTCAGCCAGACTCTCCGTCGAGTTCAGAACCGCCTGCAAGGACACACTTTTTCGTCTCGAGTACATCGAGAGCGGAGACGTGTTCACTGTGGGCGCCAGTCTCGGATGGACGGATGGAGAGGAGCAGGTTGCTCGGTTTTGGATAAGCCGAGTGCCGTCGACTCCCCCATGTCCGTCCCTAACGATCTACGCGGAGGTAATGGGGTGACCTTCGCTCAAGTTCCGGTCCCGGCCGCCCGATCTGTGCAAGCAGAGAGGGCGGTCGGTGACCACTATATTCAAAAATAATTCTCAAAACCGATTTACATAATAAAAAACCCCGGCCTAGGCCGGGGTTTTTTGTCTTACACTTTCAAGTATTTAACTGACATTAAATTTGCAGTTCTCGAGCCCGCCACCCGTATCTACCCCTCCCCAGTCTTCGATGAGTGAGCTGACCCCTCCCGCCAACACAGCGATGACTAGAGCCACAATAGCGTAGATCAAAACTTTTTTAGCGGATGAGATCCTTTCATCGCTTCCTTGGGAAATCAGGTAGAGGAATGCAGCATACAGGACGAAGACTACACCCAGGACCATTAACAGCCCGTACATCCAGCCGGCAATGTTCATAATTTTTTCCATCAGGTCGCAGTAGCTCAGTTCACCGACTGTCGGAACTGATGGGGCGCTGCTAACCTCACCGTAAGCCACTGGCATCAAGCTTCCCAACCACATTTGAGCTCTAATAAATTGTTTCTCCATTGGTGTTTCTGTTTAATCCTCGACCTTTCATATTCATTATACAATACAACTTTGTTCCTATTTCAAGAGGTTCGTTACTAGTGACTCCGCACCCCACGCCAAGACACCAATTGCCAGAGCTACGATGGCATAAACTAGGGCGCGCCTGGCGCCACCAACCTTCTCTTGATTACCGCCCGACGTTAGGAACAGGAAGGCCGAATAAAGCACGAACACCACTCCGAGAGCCATTAAAACGCCATACATCCAGGCGGCCACAGTGTTGATAACACCAATAACGTCTGTGGTGGTCGCGGTATCCGTGCCCTCAAGAGTCTCGACTGTGCCGCCCAAAATGCCAGCTATAACAGCCCCCAGTCCGCTAGCTAACAAAATAATGGCGAAGCCGATCAGGGCCCAAACAATAGTATTTCTACCCTTCTTAATGTTCTCCGGATTACCGCTTGAGGTCATTATCTGAAATGCACCGAAAAGGATAATAACTACCAGAATGGAGCCCGCGACCATTTTTAAGAACTGGACTATAGACGCAATAAGCTCGGTTACGCTCTGGGCTTTAAGGGGGTTATCTAGCCGAAAAGAACTACCCGAAGCGTTTCCCGGGTCTTCAAAACCACCAATACTTATTTCTGGCTCTTTGCAGGTTCCTATTGCATCTTCATCTTCGCAAACACCTTGACTAGCACTGAGATTACTACAGAAATATCTATCTACGGCGTAACCCCGGGCTTCGTCGCAGGTATCCGTTGTGGTATCCGGACGGCACTTTTCCGTCTCTCCTGGAATATCCCCCTGCCAGACACACCTAAAATTTCCTTGTGCATAAACTGCTGGAACGACACCGACAAATAATGTGAGACTCAGGATTGTAATAAATATGATTTTTCTTCTCATATATTCTCTTAGAAATCATTATAACTCATTACCCTCCGGAAGCGGACGCTCACTGCAATTCCTCCAGTATCCACCATTTACCCTCCAAGCCCAGATCAGCGACGAACAGAGTGAAAAAAAGATTTATCACCAACCACGCCACGAGCACGATCAGCAAACCGATGATAGCTGAAGTTATGTGTTTTCTGGCAGTTTTGAGGGCCTCGGGATTGCCTCCAGAAAAAAACATTCGGAGACCACCAGTAACAGCCATAATCACCACGATCACAAAAGCGGCGTAAATCAGTGTCATTATAATGTTGTGCCCCATCTCGGCTAAAGTGCACATATCACATGCGGGTATCGTAATGGCTTGCCCCGTGGCAGGATCTATCTCGGTGGTTACCCCTCCTGTTGGGTTACACCTTGGAACCAACCGTGGGGGTAATACCTGTGCAGAGACAACTTTTATTAGCCAGAGTTTCATCTTGCTTCTAACAAATCTTTGATCCTTATGCTCAACCTGTTAAATGCTTGTCTCACATTGAGCGAGCTGTCAAGAACAGCCCCGATGGCCCCATTAAAGGCGTCCCTAACAAATGCTTCGTCCGGTTGAAGCCAGCTCCGCGCTGTTAATGCCTGTCTCGCCAGAATCCCGTTTTTGCCAGTATCGTCTTTGTATTTATCTATCAAAGATCTAAGGGCCGGCGGCAAGTCGGTATCCTGGAAATATTCTTCAGCGCTGGTTTGGTCAGTGGTAGCAAAGATCACAAA
>JAQTTS010000262.1 GCA_028710655.1 Dehalococcoidales bacterium | reverse complement strand
TGGTGGTTCACTTTTTGATACAAGTCCGGTGATAGTTGACGGGGGGATATTGGACCTGGCAGGCATTTCAGATACTGTTGCCGCAGTCACTCTCAGAAGCGGGACGATCACGGATAGCGTCGGCGGGGCAACTCTTACCGGGACCTCTTTTACGGTTTGGGACGGGACTGTCAATGCGATTCTTGGCGGCGCTGCGGCTTTGATAAAGAATACGGCTGGAACAGTTAGGCTTAATAAAGCTAATTCCTATACCGGCCTTACCACCGTTAATGCGGGGACACTTGTCTGGGGAATTACCGACGCTCTTTCTAGCGGTGGTATTACTGTTAACGGAGGTGTCGTGGATATCGGCGCCTATGATGATACGGTGGGGGCGTTAAAGCTTACAGCCGGAACGATTACCGGGAGCAGCGGTGTCCTGACCAGCAATGCTAATTATGCGGTTTCCAGCGGCACGATCAGTGCTATTCTGGGCGGTGACGCCATTGGAGTTATAAAGACCGGCGCGGGGACAGTAACGCTGACAAGATCTAACCTTTTTTCCGGTGTTTCTTCGGTCGCCGCGGGTGGAGCATTAAACATTCGGGATTCCGGCGCGCTTGGCACGGGAACGGTCACAATCACCGTTACCTCCGGGGGTGCGTTGCAGATGCAGGGAGGTATTACTATCTCAAGTATAAAAACCTTACGCCTGGGAGGGACCGGTATCTCTAATACCGGAGCTCTGCGAAGTATAAGCGGTAATAACGAATGGCAAGGTCCGATTATTTTGACGGCCGCCACCCGTATTCGTTCAGGGAGGGATAATTTAACAATCTCAGGGGATATCACTGGAGCCACATTTGGATTGACCATAGGCGGCCCCGGGGATACGGCGATCACCGGCGTTATCGCAACGACGAGGGGAACCCTGACCAAGGATGGCGCCGGAACACTTTTACTCTCGGGGAATAACACTTATACCGGTCTTACAACTATTAGTGTCGGCGTGATTAAGTTGGGTGCTGCGGGCGATGGCGTTAACGGCCCACTGGGAACGGTTGCTGCCGGAACGACAGTTGCAATACGCGCAGCCCTTGATCTGAACGGTTATTCTTTGTCAACCGCGGAAGCTTTGACACTTAACGGATCAGGCACTCTGGCCGCCGGTGCTTTAAGAAATACTTCAGCAAGTGAAGCGACTTACAGCGGGTTGATTACATTGGGCTCTTCATCAACTATTTCCGGTACTATAATTTTAACAGCAACCCTAACTATTAATAATGGCATCGTCCTTACTAATAACGGAATAGTTACCGTTACTAATTTTGGAAGCGGGACAGGCATGTGGGTCCAGGG
>JAQTTS010000261.1 GCA_028710655.1 Dehalococcoidales bacterium | reverse complement strand
AAATCCTGACGAATCTTATCGTTGACAATATGGCTTGCTCTATGCAGTTCTTCCCTTGTCAGTGCTGCCAAATGGGAAAAATCAAATCTGAGCCGCTCCGGAGTCACCAGTGAACCCCTTTGCTGAACGTGCTCGCCCAATACCTGACGCAGGGCCAGCTGTAGCAAATGGGTTGCCGTATGATTACGGGCGATGTCGAGGCGCCGCTGTACATCCACCATCGCCTCAACAATATCGCCAACGGCTAAACTCCCATCACTGACATAACCGTGGTGTACTGTGGCATCCTGTAAGCTGCGAGTAGTATCGGTGACAGAAAATCGGCCCGACGGGCCAACCAGCTCACCGGTATCACCCACCTGCCCCCCCATTTCTCCGTAAAAAGGAGAGGACTCCAGAACAACGCTTGCCTCCTTCCCCTCCCCCACCATCTCGACAGACCTGCCGTCAATCATCAGGTAGACTACAGGCGATTTATGCTTAAGGCTATCATAACCAACAAAGTTGGTCTTCCGAACCTCATGCCGCTTATCCATTTTACCCGGTACGTTCAGAGACCTGGCGAACTTGTGGGAGGCACGGGCCTTTTCCCTCTGCTTTGCCATTTCCTTTTCAAAACCGGCCAAATCCATCGATAAACCGGACCTGGAGGCAACTTCTTTAGTCAGCTCTACGGGAAAGCCGTAGGTATCGTACAGCTTAAACGCCTGTTTACCCGGGATTACCTTTATACCCTTACCGGCTGCATCTTCAATAATCTCGTCTAATAATCCCAGGCCGGTGCTGAGTGTCTCGCTAAATCTGGCCTCTTCACTCTCAATCACCCTGATAATAAAGTCTTCCCTCTGTACTATTTCCGGATAGATATGGCTCATCTTCCGAATGGTAGCCTTAGCTACCTCGGCCAGAAATGGCTTATCCTTGGCCAATCTCCGGCTAAACACTGCCGCCCGCCTTAGTAGCCGTCGCAGTACATAGCCCCGCCCATCGTTAGCAGGAATTACCCCGTCGCCGATCAGAAAGGCAACCGCCCGGCCATGCTCAACTACCACCCGCATGGCATTATCAGTCTCCTCATCAGAACCATATTTCTTCTCCGCAAGTTCCGACACACATTCCAGCAAAGGCATAAAGAGGTCAGTTTCATACACGGAAGCTTTACCCTGCATTATCGCGGCTACTCTCTCCAAACCCATTCCGGTATCAATATTGGGCTTGGGAAGCAAAGTACGACGGCCGGCCTCATCCTGGTTATACTGGGTAAAAACCAGATTCCAGATCTCAGAAAATCGCCCGCAACCACAGGCAGGGCTGCAGTAAGGCTTTCCACAGCCGATATTCTCGCCCAGATCATAGTGTATCTCGCTACACGGACCACACGGTCCGGAATTACCGGGCGGGCCCCAGAAATTATCCTCCTCACCAAACCGCAATATCCTTGCCTCCGGAACTCCCAGCTTACGCCAGTAACCCAGGGTCTCGTCGTCATCAAGAAAGATGCCTATCCAAAGCCGGGATGGCGGCAGCCCCAAATCACGGGTAACAAATTCCCACGCCCAGCTAATAGCTTCCTGCTTGAAGTAGTCCCCGATACTGAAGTTACCCAGCATCTCAAAGAAAGTGAGGTGAATCAAGTCGCCTACCGATTCGATATCGGTAGTCCGAAAGCACTTCTGACAGGAAGCTAAGCGGGGATTAGCCGGCTGCTTCTCGCCTAAATAGTAAGGCTGAAACTGAACCATACCGGCACTGGTAAAGAGCAAAGTGGGATCACCCCGGGGTATTAAAGAATCGCTGGGGACGATGTCATGCCCCCTCTCTTTAAAAAAATTCAAATATGCCGACCGGATTTCATCACCTGTCATACTATTTCAACCTCTGGCTAAGAATAACCAATGTATACGATTTTAGTGCAAGCTATACTGGCTGTCAATGAAGAGAGACTTCTCGATATACAACACGGCAGAAGGGATAAACAGTCTCAATGTCCCTGGAGTAATTTATCTAAATACTCTCTTAGTCCCGGCCCGATATCAGGGTCCTTTAGCGCCAGGGCTATCGTCGCCTCAAGCCAACCGGAAGGAGTTCCGGTATCATAGCGGACCCCGTCAAATTCGCAGGCGTTTATCGCATGCTGCTTGAGCAACAACTGCAGAGCATCGGTCAGCTGAATCTCCCTAATCCTGCCGGGCGGGGTATCCGCAAGCGCATCAAATACCTCAGGAGCGAGGACATACCTGCCCACTATGCCCAGATTAGACG
The DNA here is from genome assembly GCA_028710655.1 of Dehalococcoidales bacterium. The sequence goes on along the minus strand of JAQTTS010000261.1, from coordinate 1,496 downwards.
GCGCTTCTTGCGGCGGGGGCTTTTCGACCAGACTCAGCACCCGGTACAAACGGGAGGAAATCTCCTCCGGTTCAATGATGCCGTACCTGGCGGTATCCCGGGCATTCACCCGCTCAACGGCAACAACGCTGGCGCCCCGCTGCTGATAAACATCGATCATCTGTTTGAGGGCTGGCACCGGGCTATCGATGATATCATCGGGAAGCAGAACAGCAAACGGTTCGTCAGCAATGACATTCCTGGCGATAAGAACGGCATGCCCGAGCCCCAGCTGCTCCTTCTGCCTGATGTAGCAGATATCGATCAGGTTGGACAGCCGGCGCATCTCCTGAAGCATTTTGGTATCCCCCTTCTGCTCCAAAACACATTCCAACTCATAATAGCGGTCAAAGTAATCCTCTATGGCATGCTTACCCATAGCAGTTATCAAAATGACCTGCTCGATACCAGAATTGATTGCCTCTTCCACGGCATACTGAATGAGCGGCTTATTGACCAGCGGCAACATCTCTTTCGGTTGCGACCGAGTTACAGGCAAGAACCGGGTACCCCAACCGGCAGCAGTGATAATTGCCTTGCGAACCTTCATGGTGTCCCTCCTTATTTTCCCACTTGCTGAATGGCAAAAACGGCAGCACCGAGTATTCCGGCATCGCTGCCAAGCCGACCGGAGACTATCGACACCGCCTCAGCCGATACCAGAAACGCTCTCTCCCTCACCACCCTCCTGGCCGGATCAAGCAGCAGGTCTCCCATCCCGGCCACCCCACCACCAACCACAATCATTTCCGGGTTGAAGATATTAACCAGGTTTACCATACCCACTCCCAGATAGGTGGCAGCCTGATTAATGACATTCAGGGCAAGAGAGTCCCCCCCACGAGCGGCTAAGGCTACCTTTTCTGCGGTAATATCCTCCAGTCTACCCGCAACAATCTCATTTAAAGAAGACGGCTCACCACGGGCAACATGTGCCGCCGCCTCCCTGGCAATAGCAGTGCCCGAAGCCAAAGCCTCCAGGCAGCCGGTATTGCCGCACCGGCACTTTGCCCCGTTAGCCTCAATAACCATATGGCCGATCTCTCCGGCACCACCGGATGAGCCTGTGTACAGCCTGCCGTCGATGATAATCGCCCCGCCGATGCCGGTACCCACCGTAAGGCAGACAAGGTTGCTTACTCCCTTTCCTGCACCAAGCTGATGCTCACCAAGGGCCGCCGCATTGGCATCATTGATGAGCATGGTCTCAACACCAAACCTATCCCTCAACATATCCCGCAGCGGAATATTACGCCCCCCGGGCAGATTCGGCGAAAAGACTATCACCCCGGCTTCCGGGTCTATCACCCCGCAAGCAGCAATGCTTACACAACACACCCGGGACAAGTCCATCCCCTGTCGGCTGATAAGCCGGCCGACTGCAGAAACTAACCGCTCGACTATTGCATCAATGCCATCATCGGCCAGGGTGGGACAGTATTCTCGGGCCAGTATCT
>JAQTTS010000017.1 GCA_028710655.1 Dehalococcoidales bacterium | reverse complement strand
ATTACCGCTACCTGGTGGTTTTCCTGGACAAGCAAGGAGGCAATGTTGAAACCCACTACCCCGGCGCCGGCTATAATAATATACATCTATTCAACTCTTCCTACCGGCAAGCAACCTAAAAAACCTTGAAATACCTTGCCAGATGGCGCTCCATTTTCCTTGAGACTTTTTCCGCCTGCGCAGTACCCGATCGCCCGGACGTATGGTAGGTAATTCCTCAACCAAATCTTCTTTATCGCTCCGTAGCGTATCTTTGGTATCCATTGGCCCCCATCTGGTCTAGACTTCGAAATTACAGCCATAATAATGGCACCGATTTAGGAAATGGTCAAGTGAATCCCACCCTCCCCGCCATCCCGCTTTGACTACTTGCCCGCGGTTCGGAGAATTTTACCCGCTCACCTGACTTCTGTCAAGAATACCTCCGCTTGACAATTACACAGCCCTAATCTAAACTCAAAGTACAGGTTTATGTCTATGGTTTTTATGTCCCAATCCTGCCTATGCTCCAAATGATGGTATTGAGGCATTCTTTGGCGAAGGAGGAGCAATATTAATGGTTAGGTTCCCCTTTATCCCTAAAGAAGAGAGTTTTTTTGGACTCTTTGAGCAGAGCGCCCGGAATATGGTCAAGGCAGCCGAGGAATTGCATAGCATGCTTGATAACTGCGGTGATTTTGTGAAAAGTGCGGCTGAAATAACCGAACTCGAACACCAAGGCGACACTATTACCCATAAGATTCTCGCTCAACTACACCGCACCTTCGTTACCCCGTTTGACAGGGAGGATATAGCACTGCTGGCCCATGCTCTGGATGACGTGACTGACTTCATTGAAGCGGCCGCCGATGCCATCCTTATTTACAAAATAGAGTGTCCTACACTGAGGGCTCAGGAACTGGCCGACACCATCGTCCAAGCATCAGTTGAGGTAGAGAAGGTATTGCCTAAACTGCGGCGTCGTGCCGAGCTAAAGCAGGTGCTCGAACAGTGTGTAGAGATTAACCGGTTGGAAAATGTCGCCGACCGCATATTTCGTTCCGCGATGGCCGAACTTTTTAATGATAATATAGACATCGCTCAGGTTATCAAATGGCGTGAGATATATGAATATATGGAAACAGCGACCGACCGGTGTGAGGATGTGGCTAACGTCCTTGAAGGGGTAGCCCTCAAGCATGCCTGATCAGTTTCTGATCCTGATTATCGCTCTGGCATTAGGTTTTGGTGTGGTTAACGGTTTCAATGATGCCGCTAATGCCGTAGCTGCTTCAGTTGGTTCCCGTGCTCTTTCCCCCCGAAATGCCATCATAGTGGCTGCCTGCTTTAACATGGCTGGTGCCGCTTCCGGTACGGCAGTTGCCAAGACCATCGGCAAGGGAATTCTAGTACCGGAGGCAATGAATTCCTATTTACCGTTGATCGCCGCCCTGATTGCCATTGTTGTCTGGGGGGCTATTGCAACCTATAATGGTGTACCGATAAGCCTTACCCACGGATTTATTGCCGGGCTGGCTGCTGCTGGAGTAGCAGTAGCCGGCAGCACGGCAGTGGTATGGAGTGTTATGCAACAGATTCTGGTCTCAGTAGCGGCTGCCCCCGCTCTGGGCTTCGCTGGCGGTTTCGGCCTGATGGTTGCTCTACTATGGGCATTACGCCGTAGCGCTCCGGCCAAGCTGAGAACTGTCTTCAGCCGTTTGCAGTGGCTTACTACCGCCTTTCTTGCTTATAGTCACGGTAAAAATGACGGGCAAATGCCGATAGGCATCATCACGATGGCTCTGGTAATTCATACCGGACAGACCGGACTGTGGGACAATATTCCCTGGTGGGTAATAGGGACATCAGCTGCCGCTATCAGTTTAGGGACACTAACCGGCGGATGGCGGGTTATCAAGACAGTAGGGATGAAGGTTACTGCTCTGGAGCCAGTTCATGCCTTCACAGCCAATATTGCCGCGGCAGGGGTAATTGAGGCAGCCTCACAACTGGGCATCCCGGTAAGTACCACCCACTGTAGCAGTGCGGCCATCATGGGCGTCGGTGCTACAAAGAGGCTCTCGGCAGTACGCTGGGGTGTAGCACGCCGTATTGTCGCTGCCTGGGTAATCACCTTTCCCGTTTGCGGCGGGCTGGGTTATTTAGTTGCCAAGCTAATGCAGCCTCTATTCTAACTAGATGACCTACAAAACAATCTCGCGCTGCTTTACCCGGCACTTTTCCGCAGTAATAATCGCCTTGATCTCAGATACAGCCAGGTCAACTGCGTCTGCTTTATTCACCACCACATAATCAAACTGGGTCAGTTGATTCACCTCTCCCCGAGCAGTTTTTATACGCAGATCCAGGTCAAATGGTGTCTCCGTACTGCGTTGATTTAACCGGCTGACAAGCTCTTCCATAGATGGCGGCATGATGATGATAGATACTGCTCCCGGCAGGATTTTTTTAATAGTTGCTGCCCCCTGGATATCAACCTTTACTATTGTATCCTGACCTTTCCCCAAGGCTTTTTGAACCGGTCCCCGAGGCACTCCATACCAGTTCCCATAAACATTAGCCCACTCCAGTAATTCCTCTTTCTTGACCATTTCCTGAAATTCCCCTGGGGAGACGAAGTGATAGTGCTCATTATCTCTCTCGTTAGGTCGCTTAAGTCGTGTAGTCACCGTAGTGACATATTGCAGGGGATACCCGGACTGTCTCATGCTGCTCAGAAGAGCATCTTTACCCACACCAGACGGACCGGAAATGACTATCAGTAAAGGTTTTGCTTGCGGACCAAAAGGGGGCCGGTTTTTACAATTCACATTTTTCATCGCCCGGCTCTAGCTTTAGTGCAGGGTTTTCGCGACTGGCCTGTAGCCGTCCAGCAATGGTTTCTGGAGCCAAGGCCGCCAGAATAATATGACCGTTATCGGTGATGATAACAGCCTTAGTTCTCCTGCCGTTGGTCATATCAATCAGTAGCCCCTTGTTTCTGCCTTCCTGGACAGTCCTTTTGGTAGGTGCTGAGTTCGGCGAAACTATGGCAATAACTCTGTTCATGGCTATGATATTGCCAAACCCAATATGAACCGGCTCCATAATCATTGCGAACACCTCAGAAATTAAGTCGTTTATATCTCTATGGTGCTTAATATCTTATACTTTTGCCGACGATTACGCAACTGTCCTTGACATAGATTGCCCTTTACAATACCATAGCATAATCACCCCTTAAACAGAATTAACCCCGGCGGGATCGGCTCTCGAGAAAGGAGGGTTAATGTTTAAAAAAATTCTGGTCTGTCTGAATGGCTCCGACCTTGCGGAGCAGATTTTACCCTATGCTACCGAGGTAGCCCAGATTTCCGGCAGTAAGATCGTGCTTCTCGCGGTGACTATTCCACCAGGTGCTGTTGTCCAGCCGTTAATCGGTTACTACCATGCCACCCCACTGGAAAGGATCCAGAGAGAAGAGGAAGTAGCCGGAGAATATCTACAACGTGTGGCAAGGAGACTGCGCAGGAAGCGACTTCATGTGGAGTGTGTCACTCTACCCGGAGACCCCGGTAAGACTATTGTAGACTATGCTGCCCAGAATGATATCGACCTTATCGCTATGGGTACCCATGGGCAGAGCGGCCTGGGGAGGCTGGTCTTCGGCAGCGTGGCAGATTTTGTACTGAAGCATTCGGAGTTACCCATCCTGGTGAGAAAACCCGAGTACACTAAGAAATAAATATCCTCGGGTCACATTCAATTCACCTTCCTGACCGGGCGGGAAAGTAAGCCTAGTAAAATTAGGTTAAGATAGGCCGATCACCATTCTTTTTCATTCATCAAAATTCTAGTAGAATAGGTTTTAATGACAAAAGAAGGACTAACCCCTATTCGGAGGCAGTATCTAAAGATAAAGCACGATTACCCCCAGGCTATCGTCCTCTTCCGGCTGGGAGATTTCTATGAGACCTTTGACAGCGACGCCGAGCTTACCTCCCGTGAGCTGGATATTGTCCTGACTTCAAGAGAGATGGGTAAGGGACAGCGCGTACCCATGGCTGGCATTCCTTACCATGCCCTAGAAAACTATCTGGCAAGGCTTATTAATCGTGGCCATAAGGTTGCTATATGTGAGCAGGTTACCAAACCCGGTGAGAGTAAAGGCATTGTTGAACGCAATGTAGTGCGGGTGGTAACACCGGGAACAGTCATTGAACCAGGCCTTCTTAATAGCCGAACCAACAACTATCTGGTCAGCCTCGTTCTGGATGATGAAGAAGCGGGTATTGCCTATGTTGATATCACCACCAGTGATTTTGCGGTCACCCAGGTACCCCTGGAGCGGGCTAACGCCGAACTGGAGCGGCTCAAAGCTTCGGAGATTATTACAGCAAACAGTTCGCAGCTATCCGGTCTGGAAATAGCATTTCCGTTAAGCCGCCTTGAAGATTATTGGTTTGAACTTAATGAGGCCCGACAAACACTACTTAAGCACTTTGGAGTAGCCTCTCTTGACGGCTATGGATGCAGCCACCTCCCCCTGGCAATAAGAGCTGCCGGTGCCATTATTAGCTACATTCGGGAAACGCAGAAGGGAGTTCTGGGACAGCTAACCAGGCTTACTACCTACTCGACCGCTTCGTTCATGGCACTTGATGCGCAGACTCAGAGAAATTTGGAGCTGTTTCACTCTGGCCGAGAGCAGGGAACCGATGGTTCTCTGCTCTCAGTAATCGACCTGACCAGAACACCGATGGGGAGTCGACTGCTAAAGCGCTGGGTAGGGCAGCCGCTACTTGACATAACAGAGTTAACCAAGAGGCAAGACATAATAACTTGGTTCTTCGATAACACACTGGCCCGCAAGCAGACAATTTCCTGGCTCGATAAGGTAGGTGACTTGGAAAGGCTGATTAACCGGGTCAGGAGCGACGTGGCTACCCCCCGTGAGTTAATCAGCCTGAAGCAAGGCCTAGAGGTTATTCCCAATTTCATCGAAGTAATCGATGTTGATAATGAAGACAGCGCCATCGGATTGCTTAGAAACGAACTCAAGCCCCGCCAGGATGTCACTGATTTAATTACGGAGGCGATAGAAGATCTACCCCCGTCTTCGCTAAGTGCCGGAGGCGTAGTGCGAAGAGGGTTCTCCGAGGAACTGGATAGCCTGCGTCTGGTAGCCAAGAATGCCAAGCAGTATCTGGCTAATCTAGAGCACCAGGAACGAGAAAAGACCGGGATCAAGTCGCTCAAGGTCGGCTTCAATAGGGTTTTCGGCTATTATATTGAGGTCTCTAAAGCTAACCTCGGTCAGGTGCCACAGAGTTACATTAGAAAGCAAACTCTGGTCGGCGGTGAGCGTTTTTTCACGCCCGAACTAAAGGAGTACGAGTCCCTGATCCTGAATGCCCGTGACAGGATTGATGAACTTGAAGCGGGTATCTTTCACCGAATATGCCGCCAAGTATCTACTGCCAGTGATCGTATTCTAGCCGTCGCCAGCGTCCTGGCCAACATTGATGTCTTCTCCAGTCTAGCCGAGGTGGCAGTAAATCACAGCTATGTCCGACCAAAGTTGACCTTGGACAGTGAGATAGTGATTAAGGGAGGACGTCACCCGGTAGTAGAGAGAAGAATATCGACAAACAGCTTTGTACCAAATGATATCTATCTCTCCAATTGCGATACCCAGCTTATCGTCCTCACCGGGCCCAACATGTCCGGTAAGTCAACCTATTTGAGACAGGTTGCCTTAAGCGTCTTGCTAGCGCAGATGGGAAGCTTTATTCCCGCCGAATCCGCTACTATCGGCTTGGTTGACCGTATATTCACCCGTATCGGCGCCGGAGAAGATATCGCCGCTGGTCAGTCAACCTTTATGGTAGAAATGGTGGAGACGGCCAACATTCTTAATAATGCCACACAGCGCTCGTTAATTATTCTGGATGAAATCGGGCGTGGTACCAGTACCTATGACGGACTTGCGATTGCCCAGGCGGTTTGTGAGTATATCCATAATAACTCCCGGCTGGGAGCCAAAACCCTCTTCGCCACCCACTACCATGAACTGGTGGAATTAGCCAGTGTCCTACCCCGGGTAAAAAACTTCAACGTGGCAGTAACCGAAGAAGGCGGCAGGGTAGTCTTCTTATACAAGATTGTACCGGGCGGGGTTGACAAAAGCTATGGCATCCATGTCGCACAACTGGCAGGCTTGCCCAAGCCGGTAGTGCAGCGGGCTGATGAGGTACTGAAGGAAATGGAAGAAGGCAGCAGCAAGAATAGAGCAGCACGAGAAAGCCCGGGGCGAAAGAAAGAGACAGCCCGGCAGATATCATTCTTCGGGACAAAATCGCCGGTGGCAGAAGAACTGGAAAGACTTGACATAAATTCTCTGACACCACTGGAGGCAATCAACAAACTCTACGAACTGCAGAATAAGGCGAAGGAAGGATAGCCTAGTATTATTGCGTATGGATATAGTACTTAATAAATTGAAAACATAGAAAGGGTCATGGAGAAAAATGGGAAGAGTATATGGTAAGGTTGCCCTGATAACCGGCGGTGCCACCGGCCTCGGAGAAGCTGACGCCCGTTTGCTGGCTAAGGAAGGAGCCAATGTTATCATTACGACCAGGAAGAGGGTGGAGCAAGGGCAAACAGTGGTCGAAGAGATAAGAAAAGCAGGCGGAGAGGCTATTTTTCTTCAGCTCGATGTATCAAAAGAGGATGATTGGAAAAGGGTAATGAATGAAGTAGTCAAGAAATACGGTAAGCTCAACATTGTCGTCAATAACGCCGGGATTTCCGTGGTGAAGAATGTGGAAGAAACCTCCCTGTCTGATTGGAATGCGGTAATGGACATTAATTCAACCGGGGTCTTCCTGGGGACTAAATACGGAATCGAGACGATGAAGAATAGCGGCGAACCGTGCTCGATAGTGAACATTTCATCCGTTGAGGTTCATATCAACGAGCCCGACTTTTTCGCCTATAACGCCGCTAAAGGCGCAGTGAGGAGCATTACCAGAACAGCAGCGATTCACTGTTGTGAGGCCGGGTATAACATCAGGGTAAATGCCATCTACCCGGGCTACATCTACACCCCGATGCTTGACGGAGAGGCTAAAGACTACGGGCTGACCAGCGAACAATACCTAGCACAGCTAGCCGAGAAATACTGTCCCATAGGGCATGTCGGAGAACCGATTGATATCGCCTATGCTGTTCTTTATCTCGCTTCTGATGAATCTAAATTCGTTACCGGGGCAGATTTTATCATTGATGGCGGTATCGCAGCAAAGTAGCCAGAGACAACGGAAACCGGACTTAGTCTACGCTTTCGACTACGTAGTTCCTCAGGATCCCTATCTCAGCTATTCGTATCTCGACAACATCACCGGGGCTCATCGGTCCGATACCGCTGGGAGTACCGGTGGCAATAACATCACCGGGCAGCAGGGTCATAATACCGGATATGAAGCTCACCAAATCCGGAACGGAGAAAATCAAATCTCTGGTACTGCCTCTTTGTTTTGACTGACCGTTCAGATAGGTCTCAATACAGATATTACCAGGATCAACCTCAGTCTCGATACAGGGGCCAACGGCAGCAAAGGTATCAAAACCTTTAGCCCGGGTCCACTGCCCGTCCTGTTTTTGAAGATCACGCGCGGTGACATCATTAAAACAGGTGTAACCCAATACATATTCCAGGGCCTTTGCCGCCGGGACCTGATGCGCTATGGATTTCATCACTACAGCGAGTTCCCCTTCGTAATCAACCCTCTTTGAAGCGCGAGGATAGACAATCTTACCCTCGGGACCGATTACTGATGTCGACGGCTTCATAAAGAGCAGCGGGTTATTAGGGACGGGCATTGTCAGCTCCCGGGCATGACTGTAGTAGTTAAGCCCTACTGCTACCACTTTGGATGGCGAGCAGGGTGCCAAAAGTCGGACATCATCGATGTTATAGTAGCGTTCAGTCGGCTTGAACCCATCATAGGGATTACCAGCAACAGCTTGGACGACCTTCTCTTCCAGTATTCCGTATTCAGGCTTCTTTCCGGTAGTAAAATGGATAATTTTCATTTTAGCGTTGAGTTTACCAGCCTTTCTTTTCGATTTCAAACCCCGTCAGTACCGGCGAAGACACTGCCGGCAATTGCCGAATGCAGCATAATGATCCGTTTTAGGACAGGTGCGGCTTGCAGAGGATTTCTTTAACCTTAAGGTTGAAGAAATTATGGGAGTTCACCGGCTTCAACAAGATGGCAGTATCAGCGCCATGACCTGTGCCGCCGATAGAGATAACATCCTCATCGGTACGTACCAATCCGCTATCAGCCGCCATCAGGGCTATTTCACAGGCAACCTTCACTCCCTGTCCAAAGACACGCAGAGTATCGGCGATTATCATACCCAGCACATAGGTATTATACTTATTGCGCATCGCGGCACTCAGCCCGCCGAAGGCATGGGCCGTAGTCAGTATGACGCCTTTCTTATTCTCAATGATCTGCCTGTTCTCTTCCTTGAATTCCTGACTATCGGCTTCCCGCATTCCGGTAACATGACTGACTACGATAACCTCTACACCTTTGATGACATCCATGGCCCTGACCGCAGTAGCACCGCTTGTCGATGCTACCAGAATTTTCTTGATATCCAGTTCCTCCGCCCGCTCGCGGGCGATACGGAGAGTCGTCTCGGTAGTCTCGCTGCCGGGATGTTCAAAGTATACCGTCTTTAATTCCATTATCCGGTTGCACCTCCCCATTTTTAATGTGCCGCAGTTACATTGTTATTCTATCATATCCCCGTTGCCTGACTATATCGACTATGGTATATTTATCTGGTGGACGGTGAGATTTCTTTCATAAAATCGGGTACGGTCACCACGCCCCAAGGCTTCCTGGCCGGGGCTACCTATGGCGGACTGAAAAAGAAAAAAATAAAAGGTATCCTCGATCTGGCTATTCTCTCCGCGGAACGTTCCTGCACCGGAGCGGCTCTATTCACTACCAACAGGGTCAAGGCAGCCCCGGTGGTTCTCTCCCGACAGCGGCTACAGTCAGGTCGGGTAAACGCGGTAGTAGTAAACAGCGGTTGTGCCAATACTTGCGTTGGTGAGGTTGGGCTCAGAGATGCCGCAGAGATGGCAGATTTGGCTGCCCGGAATCTCGGGATATCCCCGGAGTCCGTTTTGGTCGCCAGTACCGGGGTAATCGGCAAACGACTACCGATGGACCTTATCAGAACTGGCATCAAGCGCATTAACGTCTCCAGAAACGGCGGGCATGAGCTGGCACGGGCAATAATGACTACCGATACCGTTCCTAAAGAAGCAGCAGTATCAGTCAGCAGTGACAACGGCAATTTTGTTATCGGTGGTGCAGCCAAGGGGTCGGGAATGCTTCACCCCAACCTGGCTACCTTCCTGTGTTTTTTGACTACCGACGCTGCCGTAGAGCCGGAATTCCTCAGGAACTCCCTGCAAAAAGCGGCTGACGTTTCTTTCAATATGGTTTCTATTGATGGGGACACCAGTACCAACGATATGGCACTGATTATGGCTGACGGAATGGCAGATGTCAGAAGCACCATTTCGCCAGGCGATCACCAGGCCGAGATTTTTCAAGAAGCCCTTAACCGAATCTGCATCCACCTGGCAAAGGGCATCGCCCGTGATGGTGAGGGAGCAAACCGGATTATTGAAATCAATGTTAGCGGGACAGCTAGCCTAGCTGACGCCAGACAAGTAGCCAGGACGATAGCAACATCGTCGTTAGTGAAGACAGCGGTACACGGCAAGGACCCTAACTGGGGCAGAATCTTGGCCGCGGCAGGTCGCAGCGGTGTTGAGGTAATAGAATCAAGGATCGACCTATCTATCGGTAATATATGGCTGGTAAAAGCAGGATGCCCGGTATCTTTTAACGAAGCGGAAGTAGTGAGGATAATGGACAATAGCGAGGTAGTGATAAACCTGGATCTTAACCTGGGTAATTCTAAAACCACTGCCTGGGGTTGTGACCTGTCCCAGGAATATGTCGCCATTAACAGCGAATACACGACTTGAATTTTGGTTACCTATGCCAGAAACAAGGAGTATTCATTGAGCAGAGTCACCGTAATAAAGATTGGCGGGGCTACCTTAGGTAGTCACGACACCGCCCTGACTGATATTGTTGAGCTTCAGAAACAGGGCATACCGTTGGTTATTGTGCACGGTGGAGCCAAGGTGGTAACCGAGTGGCTGAATCAACAGGGGGTGACTACCAGTTTTATCCGCGGCGAACGAGTAACCGATGAAACAGCCCTCAAAATGGTAACCGCCGTGCTCGGCGGCCTGGTTAATAAGGAAATTGTCGCTGCAATTAATAGCCAGGGGGGAAAGGCAGTCGGTATCAGCGGCATCGACGGAGCACTAATTCAGGGTAGAATCAGGAATAAAGAGATGGGTTACGTCGGCAATGTGGTCAAGGTAAACACGGCTCTCCTGGATGCTCTGCTTGAATCCGGATTCGCTCCGGTGGTCTCCCCTCTCAGTCTACACTCGTTTGACAGACCGGAGAATACTCCGTTAATGCTGAATGTCAATGGCGACACTGTAGCCGGTGAAATTTCTGCTGCTATTGGTGCGGAAAGGCTTATCTTTCTCACCGATGTTGCCGGTATCAGCGACAGCTCGGGCAGGTTTATCCCGGTGCTGTCACCACATGAAGCCGAGGCTTTTTTGACTTCAGGTGTAGCTTCAGGAGGAATGATTCCCAAGATTAAAGCCTGTCTGAGGGCTTTATCTAATAGTTCGACTACCTGTATTATTATGGATGGCAGAAAGCCGCACGCACTGCTCAAGCAAATTAACGGTGACGGTGGTAGCAGCACCACGATAAAGGTTTTTAGTTAAGATGGATACCGAAATGAGCCACTGGCAGGAGCTTGAGAACAGGTATTTTATGCATACTGTGGAACGGATACCGCTGACCCTAACCGAGGGAAGAGGGGCATGGGTCTGGGATGAGAACGGCAGGAAGTACCTTGATTTTGTTGCCGGCTGGGCAGTTGACAGTCTGGGACACTGTCACCCGGCAGTAACTAAGGCGGTGATTGAGCAGGTACAGACACTGATCCATACCTCGAACCAGTTCTATACTATTCCCCAGGTAAAACTGGCGGAGATTCTCGTCCAGCATAGCTGCCTGGACAAGGTTTTCTTCAGTAATAGTGGAGCCGAGGCTAACGAAGCCGCAGTGAAACTGGCCCGGCGCTACGGGAAACGCTATCGAGACGGAGCCTATGAAGTGATTACCGCCAGCAGCTCGTTTCATGGCCGTACGCTGGCTATGGTGGCGGCTACCGGCCAGGACAAGCACCAACAGCCATACCTACCTCTACCGGATTGGTTTGCTCGTGTGAAGTATAATGACATTGAAGCGATGAAAGCGGCTACTACGAAAAAGACCTGCGCTGTGATGCTGGAACTGCTGCAGGGTGAAGGCGGGGTAAATCTGCCCGACAAGGATTACTTGACTGCGGTGCGGGCCTGGTGTGATCAGCAGGGTATTCTTCTCATTCTGGATGAAGTCCAGACGGGGGTGGCCCGGTTGGGGACGCTTTTTGCCTATGAGCAGTTTGGTATCGAACCTGATATAATGACGCTAGCCAAGGGGCTGGCCAGCGGTATTCCCATCGGAGCCACACTGGCCAGGGAAAGGGTATCCGTATTCAGCCCCGGGGAGCATGGCTCTACCTTTGGCGGCAATCCCGTGGCCTGTGCTGCCGGCTACGCAACATTAAAGTTCATCATCGAAAATGATATCGCTAAGAATGTCAGAGAGATAGGAAATTATCTGGCGTTCGGACTGGAAAGGCTGAAGGAGAAGTTTTCCTTTATTAACAATGTTCGGGGGCGTGGGCTATTATTAGCTATGGAATTTAACAGTGATATCGCCCAGCCAGTGCTGCTGGCCTGTCTTGATAGGGGACTTTTGGTCAACCGGTTGAAGCCAAACACACTGCGTTTTATGCCTCCTCTAATCATCGGCAAAAGTGAGGTTGATGAGGCGCTGGGGATTCTGGAGCAGGTACTGGCCGGTCGTATTGCTTAAGAACGGAGCTGTCCTATGGACATCGATAAGATCATCAACGAGATAGAAGAGGGCAGAGGTTACGGCTGCGAGCAGTATGTTACAGTAGGCGGTATGAACATTCGCTGCTCGGTGAGCGGCGACGGCCCTCCTCTTCTGTTGCTTCATGGCTTCGGGGAATTTCTGGAGACATGGGACTTTAACTTCCACTTCTTGAGTGGACACTGCCGGGTATATGCTATGGACCTGCCCGGGCACGGCCTGTCCGACAAGCCATATCTTGATTACAAGATTTCTTTTTTTACTGATTTTGTTATCGGTTTTATGGATAACTTCAGGATTGACCATGCCAATATCATCGGGCACTCTTTCGGCGGCGCCATCGCCGTCAGTGTCGCCGCGAACTTCCCGGAGAAAGTTGATAAACTCGTTCTGGAATCCTGCTTCGGTTTGAGTAACGATATATCCCTGCTTCATAATCTGTGCAGTATGCCGGTAATGGGTAGCGTCGATAGCACGGAACCTGCGGTAAGGTCTGCTCTGGAACACAGGGTAAGGATGGAGTTCTATAATCCGGATTTTGTCGCCCGGGAGATAGCCGGAATGAGCTACCGGTTTATGCAGATGAAAGAAGCAAGACGGGTGATGCTGAACATTATGCATAACTGGGTAGGGATTAACGGCCTCAAGCCTGAGGTGGTCATAACAGACAAACTACACCTGATCAAATCACCTGCCTTGTTCATCCATTGTGAGCAGGATAGGATCCACCCCGTCAATCTCTCCCAAAAGGCTTATCGTCTCGTTCCTAAAAGCAGCCTGAAGGTGTTCAACGAGTGCGGCCATTGCCCCCATATCGAGAAAGCCGCTGAGTTCAATGAAGAGGTATTAGCGTTTCTGGAGCGGGGTTGATTGCACTATTTTTGATGGAGGTTTATCATGTCGGGCAAAGTAGTATTGGCTTATAGCGGAGGGCTAGATACTTCGGTAGCCATCAGATGGCTCAAGGAGAAATACGACCTGGACGTGATCGCTGTCTGTATTGACGTCGGTAACGAGCGGGACTTTTCGCTTATTCGGCAGAAAGCGCTTGACGTCGGTGCGATCAAGGTATCGGTAATAGATGCTAAAAAATCATATATCAGCGACTATGTTTTCCCTGCCTTGCAGGCTGACGCCATTTATGAAGGACAGTATCCTCTGGCTACGGCTCTAGCCCGTCCTCTGATGGCCAAGTTGCTGGTAGACGTGGCACGGGAAGAAAAGGCCCAGGCGGTGGCCCATGGCTGTACCGGTAAGGGAAATGACCAGGTAAGATTTGATGTAAGCTTTAACGCTCTGGCGCCGGAGCTTAAGATAATCGCCCCGGCCCGGGAATGGGGGATGACCCGCCAGCAGACCATTAGCTATGCTCAGCGTCACGGCATACCGGTGCCCATCACTGTAGCCAGTCCCTACTCAATCGATGAAAGCCTCTGGGGTAAAGCTATCGAGTGTGGTGTACTTGATGACCCCTGGGCCGAGCCCCCGGAAGAGGCATTTACCTGGACAAAATCACTCGAGGCAGCCCCCGACGTGGCGGAATATATCGAGATTGGTTTTGAAAGTGGCATTCCGGTTGCCATGAATGGCAAGAAGATGGATGGTGTCAGCCTGGTCGGCAGGTTGAATGAAGTGGCCGGAGAACACGGTATCGGCCGGATTGACCATGTAGAGAGCCGGCTGGTGGGGATAAAATCAAGAGAAGTATACGAAGCGCCGGCCGCGGTAGTACTGCTTCAGGCACACCTCGCCCTGGAATTAATGACGCTATCCCGGGACCAGTTGCGTTTCAAACAGAGGGTAGCTCAGGACTATGCTGACCTTGTCTATAACGGCCTTTGGTTTACGGCACTACGCCAGGACCTAGATGCCTATATCCGGTCTTCCCAGCGTTTCGTCAGCGGTACGGTGAGATTGAAGCTGTTCAAAGGGTGCTGCCGTGTGGTCGGGCGAAAGTCCCCGTTCTCGCTATATAAGCACAGTCTGGCTACCTACGATAAGGGTGACGAGTTTGACCACAGTGCCGCCGTTGGTTTTATCCACCTCTGGGGACTTCCGGCTAGGACTCAGGCACAGGTACAGAATACCAAATAACCGTATGACTGCCGGTATCGGTTACCATCATAGACGCAAATAGGGGGGAGATAAATGAGCCTTATTCGGAGCCGTTTTCGTAAAGCGGCCAATAAGCTGGTAGCAGAGTATACTGTCTCTACCCATTTTGATTGGCGATTGTACCGGCAGGATATTGCCGGCAGCATTGCTCACGCCAAGATGCTGGCCCGCCAGCAGATAATCTCGGAAAAAGAGGCCAATGCTATTACAGAAGGCCTTGATGCTATCCGGGAGGAGATAGAGCAGGGCAAATTCCAATTCAAGACCGAACTGGAAGATATTCATATGAATATTGAATCCCGTCTCATCGAGAAGATAGGCGAACCAGGCAAGAAGCTACACACGGCCCGGTCCAGAAATGACCAGGTAGCTCTCGATCTGCGTCTTTTCACCAAGGAAAAGCTCTCGGAGACCATGGGCAGCCTGAAGGATTTGCAGCAGGCGATAGTCGGACTGGCTGAGGCCAATAAGAGCATCGTCATGCCGGGGTATACTCATTTACAACCGGCGCAGCCGGTGCTTTTGGCACATCACCTCCTGGCCTATTTTGAGATGCTTCAGCGGGATATCGACCGATTTCGCGACTGTCTCAGGCGGGTTGATGTTATGCCCCTGGGCAGCGGCGCTGTCGCCGGCGTAACCTATGATGTAGACCGTCGTTTTCTGGCCCGCGAGCTGGGGTTCAGCCAGATAAGTCAGAACAGTATGGATGCTGTTTCGGACCGGGACTTTGTCCTGGACTATGAATCGGCAGCCAGCCTCTGTATGATGCACCTTTCACGTCTGGCGGAGGAATTTATTCTGTGGTCTTCCCGGGAGTTCGGCTTCATTGAGCTTGATGAGGCTTACGCCACCGGTTCGAGCATAATGCCGCAAAAGAAGAATCCGGATGTTGCTGAACTGGCCAGAGGAAAAACGGGACGGGTGTATGGCCGGCTGGCCGCCATGCTGGTCACTATGAAAGCACTGCCCCTGTCCTATAACAGGGACTTGCAGGAGGATAAGGAAGGCCTTTTCGATACCACAGACACACTGCTATCCACCCTTAAGGTATTTACCGGTATGGTCAGTACTATTAAGATCAGGGCAGAAGATACCGAACGGGCGCTTAAGCGGGGTTACATCCTGGCGACCGACCTGGCTGACTATCTGGTCAGGAAAGGAGAGTCTTTCCGCTCAGCTCACGGTATAGTGGCCGGACTGGTGGGCTATGCGGAGAGAAAGGGCAAGTCCTTTAGTGAGCTTGACTTAAAAGAATACAAGGAGTTTTCGCCAGTGTTTGAAGAAGATGTCCGCTCTATTAGTGTCAGGTCTTCTCTGACAGCCAGGAATGTCATCGGCGGTACCGCCCCGGAACAGGTGGAGCAGGCACTGGCCACAGCTAAAAAGATACTGAACGAGGCTGAGGATTGAAAGAC
>JAQTTS010000260.1 GCA_028710655.1 Dehalococcoidales bacterium | reverse complement strand
GTAGGAGGGTGCATTCGTGAGAAATTTGAAATCGATTCAGGGTGTCACTTTGAGTGAAAAAATGAAAAAACCACCCAAAACAGGGTGGTATTTTTAGATATAAATTAGATTTGCACTTGGTAGGCCGTACAGGGATCGAACCTGTGACACCCTGATTAAAAGTCAGGTGCTCTACCAACTGAGCTAACGGCCCGTCTACTGTAAGTGAAGTTTACCAAATCTCAAGCTATCGCGCAAACTAAAGCAGGCTGCGGCATTCCTTATACGGCTCCGAAAATGCCGGAAATCACCCCGTTCGGCACATTGATCCGGTTGCTACCCAAGAGCAATTATGTATGATAGAATATACCCAGCATTTAAGGGGTGACGTACGATGACTGTTTCTCGTCTCGAAAAAGAGAAGGACCTGAACCTGCAGTCGATCACCTGGGGGGAACTAACCTGGATCAACATCGAGCACCCCACGGAAGAGGATATCGAGTACCTGGCACAGCACTATCCCTTTCATCCCCTGGACCTGGACGACTGTCTCAGCCGGATACAGCGGCCCAAGATCGACAAGTACAATGAATACCTGTTCCTGGTCTTCCACTTCCCGGTATTCTACAAAGAGGCACGGGTCACCAAGGCCGGCCAGCTGTCGGTGTTTATCGGCCCCGACTACCTGATTACCATTCACAAAGGCGATCTCAAACCCCTGGTGAAGTTCTTTAAAGAATGTGAGATCGACGAAGAATCGCGGCAGGAGTACTTCGGCGAGGGCTCCGGATACCTGCTCTACCGGATCGTCGACCGCCTGGTCGACTACTGCATCCCGATATCCAACAAGATGCTGGAGAATATCGAGGATGTGGAAGATGAGATTTTTGCCAGCACACGGCACAGCCAGATCAAAGAAATCTCCGTTATCCGGCGTGACATCATCGCCTTCCGCCGCATCATCTGGCCGATGAGGGCGGTTATCGGCAGCCTGGAGCCCAATATCCGCCACTATACCAAGAGGGACCTCTCGGTATACTTCGGCGATACGGTCGATCACCTGGACAGAATATGGGACGCCCTGGACGAATACAAGGAACTGATCGAAGGCCTTAACGATACCCATGACTCGCTGATGACAAACCGCACCAATAAGGTCATACAGCTGCTGACCATCATTTCCACCATCCTGCTGCCGACTACTTTAATCGCCAGTATCTGGGGAATGAATATCAACCTGCCTTTCCAGAACTCCGAACACCCATTCCTCTACGTTATTCTGATTATGGCCAGCATTATCGGCGGCATGCTCTTTTTCTTCCGCCGTAAGAAGTGGATATAACAATCCGACCATGAACATCAAAATCCTCGGCGCCCACAACTGCGAATCACAAAGCACAAGGCTCACCAGTCTGCTGGTGGACGACATCCTGGCACTGGACGCCGGCGGGTTGACATCCACCCTGTCGCTTACGCAGCAGATGAAGATCAAGGCAGTCCTGCTCACCCATCAGCACTACGACCACATCAGGGACATCCCCGCGCTGGCGATGAATTTCTACCTCCATAAAGCCAGCTTCGACATCTACTCTTCACCGGCGGTATACCAGGCCCTCGCCGACTGCCTGATGAACGGCAGGCTTTACCCCAACTTTCTGAAGGAACCCGAGCCGAAACCCACCATCAATTTCACCACGGTGGAACCGCAGCAAAGCCATCAAATCGGAAGCTACAACATCCTGACCACCGCGTCGAATCACTCGGTAGCAACAACCGGCTATCAGGTCACCGCAGCGGACGGCAAGACGATGTTCTATACCGGAGACACCGGGCCGGGGCTGGGGTGCTGGCAGCAGGTATCCCCGGACCTGCTGGTCATCGAGGTTATCGCCCCCAACCGGTTCGAGGCCTTCGCCCGGGAAAAAGGACACCTTACCCCATCACTCCTTAAGCAGGAGCTAACCACCTTTCGGAAGCTTAAGGACTACCTGCCGCAGGTAGTCCTGGTACACCTGTATCCCGACCTGGAGCAAGAAATCAAGGCCGAAATAGACGCGGTCGCCAGGTCACTGGAACACCCCATCACCATCTCCTACGAAGGAATGAGGGTCGACCTGTAAGGCTATCCGGAAGATAAGGGGAAGAATATAGACATCCCGAAATTTATCGTCGACGCCAATGCGGGCAAACTGGTCAGGTGGCTCCGGATGTCAGGATACGATACCCTGTTCTTTCAGGGCGACGACGATTCCCAGATGATATCCATTGCCGGAGACGAGGACAGGGTGATACTGACCAGGGACACCCAGATTATGAAAAGACGGGTGGTGACCGGCGGCAAAATCAAGGCCATCCTTATTCGCAGCGACGATTCAGAGCGCCAGATGCTTCAGGTAGTAGATACGCTGCACCTGAGCCCGTTCTTCAATCCGTTCACCATCTGTCTGGAATGCAACCAGCCCCTGACGGGAAGAAGCAAGCCGCAGGTCGAAGGGCGGGTGCCCCCCTATGTCTTTCAATCCCGGGACCAGTATATGGAGTGCCCCCACTGCCATCGACTCTACTGGAGAGGGACCCACTGGCAGGCCATGACAGAGAGGCTAAACAAATTCAGCCGGCACTCCCGAGAAAGACTGTGATTCTTGACCCGCAGAATCAAAATATATTACACTTTTACTGGATGTCAATGGCCGTAAGTAATTTCCCCTGCAACCGGTAGAACGGCAAAACAGCGGGGTGTGTTCATCAGCCTCTCAGCATGCTAAGGACAATGCGCCTGTCCGTCCCGTGGCAAGAGCACCCCTTATGAGATAAGACACAAAAATATCTATATTTATAGAATAAGGAGGAGCAATGAAACCCAAGGTTTTCGTGACCAGACGTGCGATCAAGAATATCGCCCCGGACGATTACAAGCAGATGGAGAAGGCATGCGAGCTAGAGGTATTTCCTCACGACCGGATTATGGAAAAGAAAGAGCTGATGGCAGGGGTGAAAGATAAGGACGGCGTCCTCATCTCCGTCGGCGACCCATACTTCGATAAAGACATCATCAAGGCAGGAAGCAAACTAAAGATAATCTCCACCATCGGCGTCGCCTTCAGCCATATCGATATCGAAGCGGCCGCGGCCAAGAAAATATCCGTCACCAACTCCCCCTCCCAGGACATCGCCAGTGCCGTAGCGGAAGCAACCTGGGCGCTGCTGCTGGCAGTGACCAAACGAATCGTCGAGGGTGACCGGGACGTCAGAGCAGGCAGATTCCTCGGCTGGGGACCGGCCGACTACATCGGGGCCGATATTCCGGAAGGGACGCTGGGCATCGTCGGCTTCGGCAGAATCGGCAGGAAGGTGGCCAAAATGGCGCAGGGATGGGACATGAGGATTCTATATGCCGATGAAATTCCGGCCGACCCGGCTACCGAGAAGGAACTGAATGTAACCAGGGTCTCCCTGGAGACGCTGCTCAAGGAATCCGATTTCATCACCCTGCACTGCCCGCTCATCCCGGGGAAGACCTTCCACCTTATCGGAGAGAAGGAATTCGCCATGATGAAACCGAACTCCTATCTGGTCAATGTCGCCCGGGGTCCGGTCATCGACGAAAAGGCACTGGTGAAAGTGCTCAAGCAAAAACGGATAGCCGGAGCCGCTCTCGACGTTTTCGAGAACGAACCCAAACTAACCGAAGGCATGGAAGAACTGGACAACCTGGTGGTCACACCACACCTGGCCAGCGCCACCTGGAGGGCCAGAAGGTCTTACGTCTCCCTGGCTATCCAGAACC
>JAQTTS010000259.1 GCA_028710655.1 Dehalococcoidales bacterium | reverse complement strand
ATTGGCGGCATCGGCGTATTGCTCGGTGATTCCAATAGCTTCAGCCATCTCTTTCTTGTACCCGGCAATCTGCTCCTGGCTCACACCGAGTATTTCATTGAAAGGTGCCACACCGTCTGCCGCTTGCTTGACTGCCGTTCTAAACAGCCTGGTGGCCTCTGCGCCACCAATGCCCCTGTCCTCCAGCGCAGCCAGAATAGCAATCAGGTCCTCAACGGTAAGTCCGAGATCAGCGCCATACATGGCAACATAACTCATCACAGAGCCGAACTCTTCCAGATCGATGGTTGTGTTTTTGACCAGCCACGTGAATTTATCCAGGTCCTGAGTCGTTTTAGGCAGCTCGAGCCCGAAAACCTTGTAGGCAGGAATAAGAATATCGGCCACAATTTCAGCGTTCGAATTGGTAGCATCAGCCAGGGCATCGAAGGCATTCGCCGAGGCGATCATATCTTCCCTGTTCTTCACCCCGGCCCGGGCCAGCAAATCGAATGTTTTGGTAACCGAGTCTATCCCGAAGGTTACGTTGGCCGTTTCCATGACCATGCCGCGCAGTTCCTTCGTTGTCGAACCGACAGTGATGGCCGTGGCCGCCAGCTGGGCATTGATTTCACGGGCCGAGTCAACCAGCTTCAACCCCGCCGCACCGGCCGCTGTCATCCCAGCGCCAATAGTCTTCAGCCGCCCCTGGACGGTATTCATGCCCTTAGTAAAGCCGGAAATATCGCTGCCGATTGTAATAAAAAGCCGTCCGATCTGATTATCCATTTACTGTCTCCAGTTGCATCCTCAGTAGGCAATTCTCAGCCTCGAGTTGAGTCATCCTGATCTCCAGTTCTTCTATCCTTTTATTCAACCTATCAAGGCTCTGTTTAGCGTGAATTGATGGCATATGTTCCGCTTGACATTTGAATAATTCAAGATTCTCCAGCCGATTATCTGACCGAATGCCATTCTTGTGGTGGACAATTTCCCATGGAAGCAGGCAGCGTTTTAGATGTTTTGCCATAATTAACCGGTGCTCCATCACATACCCCCCTATAGCCAACTTGCTTCTCTTGGCCATAGGGAAAAAGAAATCATCAACATCTACATAAACCTGAACATAACCGGATTTATGATATTTGCGGCCACCTTTCCAGGCACCACTCCGATTGCCCCACATCTGGTTTTCGCGCCTCTTCTGGCTTATCTTCCTCTTGGTCTCTAAGGAATGAGGTTCCCTTTTACGGGGATGCAATACCGCACTCCTTATCTGTGAACAAGAAGGGCAACGTATGGCACCAGGTTCGCCATGAATGCATTGCACCCAACGTCGCTCACCACAATCTATACATGCTTGGTATTCAAACAAATGGCCGGGGCTTTTACCGATTTCGCGTCCACGCCGCCGTTCACCTAATGTATAGGCAATCTCGCTATCCATGTTTCTTCTCCACTAATCTGCCGCCCATGGCGGCATTGATCAGGATCAAGGTGTCGACATCTACCGATTTCTTGCCTTTCCCCGTGGGGGAGGATCTATCGGAGGCCTTCTGGGGCATGAAGTCATAGGGGCTGAAAGGTTCCCTCCGCTTCTTATGGTTACGATTGACCTCGGCGATTATGGAGGCGATCAGGGCGGCCCGGTAATCGAGACGCTCCTCATCAAGTTCATGCTGTTTGCAGAGGGCCAGCCATTGCGCCAGAGTCAGATTCCAGAAGTCGTCCTCCGTGAGACGAAGGGTCTGTCTGCCGAATACCCAGAGCTTCAGCCAGTTCAGCCTAAAGGGCGGCTCTCTTTGCCTGCCTTCTCGTCTGATTCGGGGGTAGCGTTCCCCCAGGCTTTGGCGATGGCCTCGCTTATCTCTGTGACGCTGGAATATTTATCCACCAGCTCATCTACCTGCTCGATAGTGATATCCTTGTCCTCGTGCCACAGGCAGGCCCAGAGCATGATGCTAAAATCAGCGGCGGACGGATTGCTCCAGAACTCCCCGCTCAAGACATTCTTCCCTGTGGTCTTCTCGATCAGCTTCATGGCCCTCAGGCCGAAGAGCAGGTGGCGTTCCTTATCCAGTGTGATAGTCACTACCGGCATTGCTTTATCGGAAACCCTATCTTTTGCACTATTCATATCGCTCTCCTTTTTGACAAAGGGGCGGGGGAAATATCCCCGCCCCTGTCTACCTGTTTGACTGGCTAAGGATATTAGGCGGATGCGCCGGAAACCCTGATGGTGTATGTCAGGCTGGCCTTGTCGTCCTCTTTGACCACCACCGTGATCGTCGTTATCTCACCGGGTGTGAGATCGATAGCACTGGACGCCACACCGCTGTCCACCGTGTTACCATTAACGGTGATTTCATCTGCCCCCGCCGCCGTGACTGTGACGGTGACACTGGTCTCTGCCGAGCCATCGACGACATAGTCATAGACCTCATCGTCATAGGTGGGCACCTCAGCCAGAGCGCCGCTGATATCACCGGTGACCACGATGTCCGTCGGCCCGGTGGCATACGTCACACCGAGGACCGGTTTACCGGTAATCTTCAGTGTCAGGCTGATGGTGATTTTGTCTTTGAGCGGATTAGCGCCGCCAAAGCCCTTCACCCAGGCATTGAATGTCCAGGTGAAACCCGCGGCAGTCGGGCCGGTAATGATAGCCTCCCTGGTCGTGCCGGCCATCATGTCGGTTATCGCCGCGATCTGGGCGGCGTCGCTGGGGATAAATATACAATCGATGGTGAGTTCCCCGGGTTCCCTTTTACCCGGCTTGCTTTCCCCGAACTGGTCGTCCGAATCATGGCTGAAGAAATCAACCTCCTCTACCGTGATATTCGGCATGGGAATATCACTGACGACCTCCGCCACCGCCACACCGTTCCACTTTAGTGTCGTTCCGAATCCTACATACCCTGCTGAAGCTGTCATCGTTCCTTACCTCCTGTTTATTTGAGTCAGTAGCTCGATAATCCGATCGAGCCGTTTTATAACTTCATCTTCATTTGCGTCCTCCAGATGCCCGGTGCCATCGCACATGTCGCAGGTCACCATCATCGGTAAACTCCAAACAAAAAAGCCCCACGCTATTTGCGTGAGGCCTGATTATTTCTTGAGAAATATTTACGGACCGCCGTTACGCAATCCGTTACGGAAAACCCTTCACGTCTCCTGGTACCAGATGATATAATCGGCGGCTACACCGAATAGCCCGCTGCCGTCACCCGGATCCAGATCGGTCTCGTCATCATAGAAGACGCCGCCGACAAAGACACCGCCGTCTCCTCCCATGGTCCCTTTGTATCCGTTAAGCGCCGTTTTAACTGCAGCGGTTACCAGTTTGGCTGCGCCGTAGGTTTCCGCGAAGGCAGAGAACTGTAACCGCGGGTCCCCCAGTTTCACAGGCCCATCATGGGAATGCATCCCCGGGTCGTCGACTTTACTAATTACCAGATAAGGATGGGCCACATCCTGGGGTGCCCTGACAAAATGTATCCTATCTCCGACCAGGGCGGTTATGCCGCTCTGCGCCAGGAGAAATGTCATCAACGCCTGCTCGATTAACACTTAGACACTCCCCTCGACATTTTGTCCGAATTCTTTTGCGAGATCTTGCCTAATCTCGTCCTTGATGCCGTCCCAGGCCGGTCTAATGAAAGGATGCGGCGGCGCCGGATGAGGGCCGCCATGGCCGTACTCAACCAGGTGAGCATGAGGCGCTCTCCTGGCCCGGACACCGGCAAAGGCTACCGCCCGCTGTGTCATGGTCGGCGGGAGCGCCTTGGCATAG
>JAQTTS010000258.1 GCA_028710655.1 Dehalococcoidales bacterium | reverse complement strand
CAGGGCTTTCCGTAAATACTCCTGGCAATGCCGATATCGGCGTAGGGGTAAATGCTGCCACAGCTAGTGTCAATATAAATGGAGTCGGTCCTAACCAAGTTAACATTGGTGGAGCTAACGTAGCAGTTGAGTCTCAAAATCTAGCTAGCTTTGCAGCTACATCTCTGGCTGGCGCGGCGTGGTTTAACCAGCAGAGCTACTACCAGTTTGTAAAACCACTTCGGGACAAACTGGAGACAGCCCTAATCGCACTGACAATGGACGAGCAAAATCTAGACCTTACGATGTCAGGGCTGGCCAAGACCATCTCTGTCCTGCAAGACCACAATAACCAGTTACAAGATATACACCAACAGATTGTCCAAATGGCCAGTGCTGTCGGTGCCAGCATCGAGGAGAAAGAAAAACAGAAAACAGCGCTAGCTGAACAATTCGGATATATAGACTCTGAGTTTCAGCACTCTATAGACCGTGATAATACTACCCTCCAAATATTACGAGATTTGAACGGTAATCTGGAGTTCCAGATAGAGGACCACGAGTCCCGACTCAATTCCATGGTTGCTGCCTACCAAGCATCACAGGCCACTACCTCAAATCTTATAGAAGTCCGGTATCAGTCGCTTAATACTCAGGTGGCCTATTTGTATGCTTTATTGGCCACCACAATGCTAACCATCATAGCTATGGCTTTTGTTCTTGTACGCCGATACGCTAATCCCGTAGCCACGGCCACTCCAACGACAACGACCGTTCCCAACTCAGAGAAGATACCTATCAGAAACAGCTAAGGAGCATATAGGTGCCAAGAAAAACAGGAAGCGTAAGATTACTATTTTTCGCAGATTTAATCTTGGGTCTACACGCATCCGTGATGTGGAGCAT
Organism: Dehalococcoidales bacterium; assembly: GCA_028710655.1. Next base: position 2,899 of record JAQTTS010000258.1, on the reverse strand, counting down.
AGTCTTCATCAGGAACTTTTTGGGCTATATGGTATGGGAAGAAAGAATAGTCTGGATAGCTACCGCTGAGTTTTATTTTAGCATTCTGATAGTCCTCTTCTTCTTGGCGCAAATACCCTATTGGATTAGAATGTTTCTCAAGACACCGACACCTTAACCTAATTCCCTACTGTTGCCCAGTGCCATGTTCGCGCACGGTCTTAACCGAATCAACATTACTGGTTGACCCTGTAAGCGGCAGTGATGTTCGCCGTTGCAGGGTCAACGTTAGCGTAGATGGTAAATATTGTAGCCGTGAAGTTCCCAGTATAGAGATAGCTGGTATTCCCCATTGTTGATGCCGACGTGACTTGGACATTGGCCGCAGTTGGTGTATAGGCCAACCCATGAGTTACATCAACAGCCGTTGCCCCCGTATGTATAATGGCAGTCCCGGCGACTTCAGTGTTCCCCAGTACACCATCCGTGTCATAGATAACTTGGCGCACTTTGGCTCCGTTACCATCAACGGCAATCATGGCAGGAGTAATCCAGTAGTTAGACGTTACACCTCTATTGTCAACTGTGACCCCATTCCAAGTGACCCCGCCCAGAGTGCCGCCTATCTGGTTGTTGGCAGCGGTGGTTACTGTCACATTTTTGAACGTGTAGTTGAATGCTATGCCTTTTCGCTGCGCTGGTGTCCAATCTGGGTTGTCGGCCTGAATTATCGGGGGGACAGTCCCACCACCTCCTGGCCTGTTGATTATAACGTGGTCAAGGTCTATACCCCATAGCCTACCCTGCGCCCAAGACATCCTGATGAATGGTATGGTATTGGCAAGAGAATATCCGACTACAGTTGTGTCTCTTACCCCCAAGTTGTGTGTCTCGTATCGTGCCGCCGCCCCTGTGTAGTCTACCAACGTAATGTCTGCCCCAACGCTGCTTGCGGTTACGCCGTTATTCTCAAATACATTACCAACGAAGAAGACGCCCTCTGGTCTGGTGAGCGCCATCCCGAAGGTGTTTCTCTCAAAGTTGCATCCCGGACCGAAATATATCTGCTGGCTCTCAAAGTTAGGGCAGTCCAGATATCCACCGTACGTGTTCTGGTAGAAGCTGGTATTCAGGAAAGTAGCCCGGTAAAGACCGTAACTTGTGCCGTCAGTCCAGTTGATGCCAGTCGTATTGTATGTAAAGTTAGAGTCATTTACAGTGACAAACTGTAGCCCATTCAACACTCGCCATCCCGAATATGCCCCGCTGATGGTAACGTTCTCCAGTTTCACCGATAGGGCTAGGTTTTGAATGAGTAGCCCGACTCCGCTGATGTCGGTTTTGGTGTCGAGCTGTAGAGTCAAATTCCGCAGCACCAAGGACGATTGGTTACCTGCTGCTGGCTCGACAGCCGGGAATAGGAAGTTGAGTAGAGTGATATTATCCCCGCTGATTATGGTGCCGCCTACATTCCCTGCCGATGCCCCGCCGCGCCGACCATCTTCTCCCTCAATGGTGATAGCAAATGGTATCCCAGTTGTACCGTCAAATGTGGCGTTGGCCGAGAAGTTGAAAACCCCCGATGAGAGGTGTATCGTGCCAACCTTGTACGTGTCGCCCCCAACTGTAGCGGTAGGTAGCGCAGCATAAGCTGCCGTGAGCGAAGTCTGACCACTGACTGCGTCAGCGACAAAATCAGCTTGCGCCTTAACCGAAGCCACCGCGTTAGAAGCCGCCACAATTACAGCCGCCGCCCTTGTTACATTTGCCCCACTGATTTGGAGAGAACTACCATCGAACCTCAAGTTAGTGCTATCGCCGAGTAGCCCAGCGGCCCCGGCCACTGGTACTCTACTACTCGTTAACCCACTATCAGTTACCGATGCGGCTGTAAGGTCATTTACTACCGACTGCCCGTAGGGAGACCGATAGGCGTAGTACGTAGCGTTGATGGTTATATTGGTCCACATCCACCCGGTAGTAGCTCCCATGTTGATGCCACCGGCATCTGTTCGCAGATTCAGGAATACCCAGTTGTTCCCACCCGCCGTGAAGATGGGGTTGATAGTGTTAAATGTAAAATAAGTCCCCTGCCCCGTACCCTCAATAGTGACATTGGCCATCGCCTTCGTCACCGTCGCTGTAAAGTTGTAGGTCCCAGGCAACACTACCAGCCTACCACCTCCGGGAGGCAGAGCGTTAATCGCCAGCGTGAATTGCGCATCATCCGCTACACCTGTACAGACAAAATCAGCCGTCCCTGCCGCCTCTGCCGTAGTTCCTAGCGTGATAACCCGGTTACCAACCCCTATCGACGGTATCCCATGCAAGACCTGCGGCTGAATCACCCCTGTCTGCACCCCAAGCAACGACAGAAGTAGTACAAGTACCACTACCCCCGGTAAATATCTGGACTTTAAGAACCTCTTCATGAGATGCCTCCTACCAAAGTGACCTGAGCACTGCCTGCAATACCGCTATGGCCAGCAACCCGCCAATCGCTATGGCTAAAATAGTCTCCCAACTGGCACCCGACTTGAACGTGGCAATCGCTATCGCCGCCACTATCGCTATCGGCAACACATTCCATAGAATGAAGTAGCCACCTCCGGCTCCCCCTGCCGTACCACCACTGCTAGTCCCTATTGTGAATGTTCCAGTAGCTCCATAGACCGTCCCGTCCGTGTTTCCAGCAAATCTATAATACACTGGGTCACCAGGATTATAACCCGTGATTGTAGCCGTTACCTCTCCTGTAGCTACCACCGGGGTTACTGCCGTTGAGTTTATCAACGCCCCCGGCGCTTGACCCCATTCAAACCAGACCAACCCCCTCGGTGAACCATTCAAACTTGTTACCGTTCCATGGAGGGTGGCTGTGGTTCCACCCGCTACTATCGCAGACCCCGTCACTACCCCT
>JAQTTS010000257.1 GCA_028710655.1 Dehalococcoidales bacterium | reverse complement strand
CAGGTAGGTCTTAAATCGGTCATAGTCCGACTTCGCGAAGAAAATCTTCTTGCGCTCGTTCCCGCGAGCGGTGATGTGGTAAAAAGCCCCGGGGTACTCGATTCGGAGAGGTCTAGCCATGCAGCCACGCTATACCCTAGGTTGGCCCATGTCCGGGTAGAACTGGGAGGTTTCCCTCCCAGAGCCCCCACAGACCCGTACGAGCGCGATTAACGCATACGGTTCCTCGGTGTCATGGATTCGCTACGAGTATTGGTGCACGATCCGCGGCATAGGCAAAGGGTAGCGCTCCAACAGTCGTTCAAAACGCTCCCATGGCATGTCCTTGTCCCGTGACCTCCGGTTCAGCCACTTGTGCCAGGATCGCTTGACCTGCTCATAGAAGCTCTTGATGCCACGCATATTGAATGTGACACCGTAGTAGCCGTAGTGACCTTGCACCTTTCGGCGCAGTATCTCCCACTGCTCCTTTAAAGGCATGTGCCGGTTCTCCTTGCACCACTGGTAAACCCGCCTCACAGCCTGCTTGAACTTCTTCTTCGCAGTCTTCCGCTGCACCACCCAGTGCCCCTTCCGGGACTTTCCCCAATAGTGGGTAAATCCCAGAAAGTCGAAGTTTCCGGGCTCATTTCCTTTAGCGCCCGGGCGGTTGAACTCCATAAGCCGCGTCTTCGTTTCGTGGATGGTCAGCCCGAATCGCTCAAAGCGCTTCGGTAGCACCTCATGCACCCGGTGCGCATCAGCCTCATTGCTGAAGATGATTACTGCATCATCGGCGAAGCGGACAAGCTCCGCTTTGCCTCTCAGCCTGGGCCGCACCTCCCGGTCAAACCAGACATCCAGCACCACGTGCAGATAGATATTGGCCAGCAGAGGCGACACCACTCCCCCTTGAGGCGTTCCCTCATGAGGATAGTGTATAGCCCCATCCTCCATCACACCTGCCCTCAGCCATTTTCCAATCACCCGGTTCACTACACCATCTCGTACCCGTTTCTTGTAAAACTTCCGCAGATGCTCCCATTTCACTGTGTCGAAGTAGCTCTTGATGTCTATCTCCAACACCCAGCAGCGGCCGCCCATTCCCATGGTCGCGTGCCACAGCGCCTCCAGTGCCTGATGCGCACTGCGCCTTGGTCGGAACCCATATGAGCACTCCAGAAACTCTTGCTCATATATCGGTGTGAGCAACATTACCACCGTCCTCTGCAGGATCTTGTCCTCCAGAGTCGGGATTCCGATCGGCCTCGTGCGCTCGCCCCCAATTTCCTTGGGGATATACACCCGCTTTACCGGTGGCGCATGGTAGCTTCCTGATTTGAACCGCTCCAGCAACGACGAAAGATTCTTGTCCAGATCTTCCTCATACTCGACGGCCGTCATCTCGTCCACTCCAGTCGCCCCGTCCTTGCGGGTTCTCTGATAGGCCTCCTTCAGCCACTCCCGATCAATGTAATAGGCAAGCGAAGTGAAACCTGCTCCCGGCATCTGCTTCGCAAGCTCCGCTATCCGTTGTTGTTTCGTGTACACGTTTCCGGATTCCAATGCATCCTCCGTGTTTCCCACCAACAGTTCCATGACCCGGCACGGCCCTTCCCTGTACTCCGGCTCTCCTCGGGAATGGATTCGCCGTCCTCATCGGTACTATTGCCGTGCTAAGACTCCCTGCTGCCGTCCAGATATGCTCCGTTGCCGTTACACATCCGTACCATCGACCCTTCTATTTGTTTCGTTTCTCCTGCAGGCCCCCGGAGGGAGGGTCGCTTGCAGGCCGGGATGTTTCCGGGCTCACCCCGCGCACCCTTTCTTCGATGGAACAGCGAGGGTCTCCCAGGTTCCTGGGGAGTCCTTCCCGTGCCTTTGCCCTGCTCTGCGACCCCGGCCGCGCCTTCCTGCCATGCCATTGCGGCAGTCCGGTGTTGCCCCCGCTTCTTGAACAACGAAGGCCGCAGCGTCGAGTCAATTTCGAGGCTGATTCACAAGGCTTCAACACTCGCTGTCTACGCTTCCAAGCTTCGGATTTCCCTACACTGGCAAGACTCGCTTCCGGCGGGTGGCAAGCCCTTACCGGGTGGGACTCGAACCCACTGAACTCCTATGGCGAATTTCAAGTGCGGCTTCACCTGCCGCCTATTCCAACGCCCCAGGCTTACCCTGGCGCCATCAAGACCTGACCCCTTTTCCCACGTTCTTCTCACCCTCCAGCCCATAAAAGGTAGGGTGCAATCGACGGAAATCCGCCAAGAGGAAAAACGCAGATATAAGGAACAACAACGCTAAAGGCGGCTTTTCGAGGTGTCAATCCATACTCGAGAATCATTATCTGCCAGTAATAAATGAGCCAATACAGAAATATGGCCATTTGCATAAAGTACGGCAGTTCTTTGGAGGATACCCAGAATAAAACGCTGGCTAACCATACTAAGCATGCCACATAAGATAAACCTGCGAAGGGAGTGACAAATTCTCTGAACCTAAGGCGGGATTTCATGCCAGAAAATCTGAATGTGAGCCAGAGAAAAATTAGGAATACAATTAACAGCCATGCTACGACCCCTGGAGGAGAGTAAAGAGCCTTAACTACGGCATTAAATATTTCTCTTGACACTCCAGTCCATGAATCGAAGAAGCCAATGAATGCATATGGGTCAGGTTTGTCCTTATGGAGATAGCCCCTAATAATTGCCAATGCTATGCAAAGGGAGAACACCCCAAATGTAATTCCTTTGTTGCTTCTTGAAAATGCGCTGATAGGTCGGACCGGGAAAATCTTTCTAATGCGTGCAACTATTTTTCTCATCGTCGTGGGCTCTGAATAAAAAGAGTTTTCTCATATATCTTTGCCTCCGGCACTTCAAGGTATGTTCGATCTGGAACATTTGGGCGCCATTGATAGTAGTATGGTTCCGGATAATTTGGTGTTAATTCACTATGCGCTCTCCAGTTTTTCATATACGTTTGATCGAACTCGCGGAGCGAGCCGTAAGAATGCTTAGCATCCTCACATGGGTTTTCGGGATCGTGCTCCCACCTTTGTGTTACCTTTCGCGTTGCGCCTAAGAAGCTTTCAGAACTAGGAAGTTGGGGATTCATACCTCCACCTATGAGCTCTGACAAATACATTAGTACCCCACGGAACCAGTTTGATGTGCCATCGTAGTCTTTCTCTAAAGTCACCCAAATTAGACCGAATAGATCAGCGAAATTGATCGAGTTATCACCGACATACGGATACAGATTAATCCCCCCAACCTGCCCGATTGGATCTGGCGTAAGGTATCTCCCTACCATGGTCTGATAATACCTGTGATAGTTGTAGTTCAGGGCAGTCTCATGATCATAATACTGCCTTGGGAAGCGGAAGTGGTTTTGGACTGTGCTTACGCTGCTCATGACTTCCCCGAAAGCTTTGTAATCGCCGCTCCAGACCACCGCACCGGTGGCGTCAATTACCTTTTGCGGTGTTCCGAGATGATCGGTGAGGTAGTAGTATACTTTGGGTTGGGATACTTGGGCAACTGTGGTCTGGGTCATTAATCCGATTAGGGACCCAAGGCTCGCCACTTTGACTGGCTCTCCCACGTATACTGGGGCTTCTCCGTCGTATCTTGAAGGCTTGGGATCGTTCGTGGGCATCAGCGCCAGCTGCTCCAGTGGGACTTCTACTGCAAGCGGCTGGTGCGCGATCGGGGTGATTACCGATGTCCAGTATTGATGGCCATTGTAATCGATCCGGAACTTATATCCCTTGACCGGCACCGTGAACTGCGCATGGCCTTGAGCGTCCG
>JAQTTS010000256.1 GCA_028710655.1 Dehalococcoidales bacterium | reverse complement strand
GACCGAGGACAGGAACAGCCCGAACACCACGCGCCAAACCTATTGAGGTTCGCCCCTTTATAAAGGATAGCTCCATGAAGAACCACCTAGCCGCCTTGTGCGGCTTTTTTATTGCCCTGATGGCTGTACCTGTGTGGCCTGCGGATGTCGAAATAACGGACCTCGGGTCACTTACCGAACCGGCAACGGGTGACATCCTGCTCGTGATTGATGTGAGCGACACCTCGATGGACTCGGACGGGACGGCGAAGCAGTTGACTATTGGGGATCTGGTTTCGGCTTTAGATATTGGCGATGTTTCCGGCCCTGGCAGCAGCACGGACGGCTACATCCCCCTGTGGTCAGGGACTGGAGGGGATACGCTTGCCGCAGGAATTGCCAACAATTCATCTAACTGGAATACAGCCTACGGATGGGGGGATCATTCCACGCAGAATTATCTAGATGGGGATACGGATGTTCAAGCAACCCTTGCTTCCTCTTCCACACAAGTCCCATCGGCCAATGCGGTTATCAATTATTGCGCTGGTTTATCCTTCGGTAATGTTTTCGGGCCAGCCGTTCACGCAGACAGTTACGTCCCTCAATGGGACGGGGCCAACAGTAAGACACTCAAGCAAGGGTATGCGACCGAGCTTTCCCTTACGCTCAACCCGGCAGTCCTTCCGACCAGTTTTGCCGTCAAGACGGCCCTCAATACCGAAGTTGCAACCCTTGAGGCTGCGGATGACACCCTCCAGGGCAATATTGATAATGCCGAAGCAATCGCATCTAGCTATGCTTGCGGGGCTATCAAGGTTGAGGAAACCTATACCTGTGCAAGCGCCCATGACGAGTGCATCCACGGCTACCGACCCATCGTCGGTGATTACATCTACTTTGTGGCGCGTGAGTTTGATGAAACTGCCACAAATTACTACATCCACAAAGTCAATATGTACGACTTCACGGATTATTCCACCCAAGCTCTTGCTTATGCCACCTACGGGTTTCCATCGGACCTTTTTTATTCAGCCACAAAAGGAAAACTCTATATTACATTCGGCCGAGACGGCGCTACAGGTGGAGACAAGATTGTCGAAGTTAATCCATCCACGCTTGCTTTAACGACGGTAGTTTCAGGTATATCGCCCACCATCAGCACCCCCGGAATGTGGATCGACGATGACAGCCAGTATCTTTATGTAGTCGGCTACGATTCCGGCGGGACCAACTATGTCCTCCAATATGATATGTCCACCTGGACACTTAGGGACAGTTACAGCACAGCTAGCCCGGCAGGCGCAAGATACCTGCACGGGGTTACGGCTTACGGGAACTACGTTTATGCTATCTGTGGCGGGTACGGGCATGACACTTGGATCATTCGTCTGTCAAAGTCAACTTTGGACTTGGTGAACCTGGGTGGTGATGGTGGCTCAAAGGTCTATACGGACCTGATCGGCGGAGCGCACCAGCTCATCTACCATGACGGCTACATTTGGACGTCCCTCCACGGCTACCTGAACAGCGGCGGAGATCCGGCAGGGATCGTCAAGATCAACGCATCAGACTTCGATGATTACACTAAGATCACCCCTGAGAGCCGGTTCCGTGGCGGGATGATGGGTGTCACCTATGACCGTGGCTACATTTGGGCAACGAGCATGGGGAGCAAGCCGGGCGGGATTATCCGGGTGGACCCGGATAGCCTAGACGTAGTGGAATATGCCTTCCCTGGGGCTTATGCCGATTCGCCACCTTTCAGCGGGAGTTACTTCTATGCAAATGGGCCTCCGACTTTCAATGACCGTGGGCAGGGATTTACCAGCTTCATGCCGAGCTATTATGAGGATACCGACGAAGCGGCCTATATGCTGCGGTGGAACCTGTCGGAAGGATACAAGCCTTACGATAACCAAGACATCGTGATTATCGACGAGGAAGCACCGTTTCTTATGCTGCGGGACAATTACCGGCTGATCGAGGATGAGACGGTCACGATCACCGCTTCGACCAACACGATTGCAGCCGCAAGCGGGACCCCGTTTTCTGCTCTTTATGCGGGGCAAACAATCGAATTGGTTGGATCGACCGAGGATAATGACGGGGTTTATACGATTGCCTCGATTGGTGGTGGCGGGTCCAGCATTGTCACGACGGAAGATTTGGCCGACGATGACACATCCGAGCCGGTTGATATTCGTGCAAGGCAGGATAAGCGTGTATTCATCCAGGCGAACGATGACGTGGTTTGGATGGGGGGATATACCGGTACAGCAGATGAGGCAACGGACGTTAATCTCAAACTGATTGCTGGAAACAGTTTTACACCGCGTATTACGATTGATGGGGCAACTGGAGGGGTTTCTTTCACATCAGGAGCGTCTATTACCGAGTTTTCAACAGATGGGACTATGGCGGACAATTCTGATACGGCTGTGCCGACTGAAAAGGCCGTCAAGACCTATGTTCAGGCAATCTTATCCAGCGAGATTTCAGAAGGTGATTCCAATGTTGAGGTAATTGATACCGGAACGGGGCAGGTTGACTTTGATCTGGACGGGGCATTGGCCATGCGTCTCAACTCAAATGGCCTCAATGTCGGCGGTGTTCCTACCTATTCGTCTTCCTATGTGGACCTTTATTTGGCTCACAATTTGATGATGCAGAAAGATGCTGTCATTACCACTAACAGTTTTTGGGATGGGTCGAACGTAAGGTATTCCGAGACTGGATATGGTGGTGCAATGCAGTTTTTAACGGGCGGCGGGTTTCGGCTATACGTTTATCCCAACGGGACGGAGAACACAACTATTTCCGGAATCGTAACCGCTCTAAACATAGACACCTCCGGGAATCTTGGTCTTCCAGCGGCTCTTACGGTCGGAGACAGCCTTACGCTCTCAACCGGTGCGACGGTAGATACCATTGAGACTTCCCTGACCAATGATGACACCCATTTGCCCACGAGTGGAGCGGTGTCTGATGCTGTTGCGAACAGTTCAAATTGGGATACCGCTTATACTGACCGGCTCAAATGGGATGGGGGTTCTACCGGTCTTACCGCAGCGACTGGTAGAACCAGTTTGGGGCTTTCGGGAACCAGCCCGCCAAGCGGAGCGTATTACATCGGGACATACGATGAGTTTGCCAATTCCAGCAGCGCCAACGTGCAGGACGTATTGGACGATCTGGACGCAGCCATCACGAGCGCCGCGGCAGATGATGATATTATTTCAGAAGGCAACTCCAACGTCGAGGTGATCGATACTGGCACAGGGCAGATTGACTTTGATTTAGATGGAACATTGGCGATGCGCCTCAATTCAAATGGGTTAAACATTGGCGGCGTACCGACCTACTCATCCCCTTATGTAGATTTGTATGTTGCTCATAACCAGATGATGCAGAAAGATGCAGTGATTACAACAAATGGGTTTTGGGACGGATCTAATGTGAAGTATTGCGAAACCGGGTATGGTGGAGCAATGCAGTTTCTGACAGGTGGAGGGTTCAAGCTCTTTGTTTATCCAGGTGGTACGGCAAATGCGAATATATCAGGTATTGTAACCGCTTTAGACATCGACACGAGCGGAAACTTAACACTACCAGCCGCGCTTGATGTCACCGGAGCCTTATCTAAGGGCAGCGGATCGTTCAAGATCACACACCCGCTAGACGATAGCAAATGGCTGTATCACTCATTCATAGAGGGGCCGAAGGCAGACTTGATTTATCGCGGGAAAGTAACGCTCGTTGATGGTAAGGCAGCGGTTGACTTGGATGCCGCAAGCAACATGACACCGGGAACCT
>JAQTTS010000255.1 GCA_028710655.1 Dehalococcoidales bacterium | reverse complement strand
CGGGATACTAACGGCGCTGCTTGTAGCTACCGCAGACGCCGACCGGCTTGTCGAGGCGTTGAACTGTGCGGACAGCCCTGCCAAGTTACACCTGACTGATGTTCCGAGCATCTACTACACTTTCGCTGGCGAGGTGCCGTGGGTCTCAGATCCATCCTGCCCGACGGAGGAGAGGAATTCGCTGCAACCATATCAAGATACCGTACAGGTAGATGGTCAGGCGATCCAAGTGGAAATCCTGGCACGCCGCTATGGATGGGAGACGCATCACAGCACATTGAATCAGGCCAACGGAGCACTTGTGCCTTCAAGGCCCTTCTCGTCAACATTCGACCTCCGTGGGATTCCGCAATCATTCGATCAGGTACTGCCGAATGGGGCCCGCGCCGCACTTTCGCTGAGTGCCTCATCTGGATTCACTGGTTACCTGCTCTATCTGCGAGCAGACTTGGTACGTCAATACGCGGCTGGACGACAACTCATTTGGGTCTTCTGGGGCGAACGGGAACTCCACCCCTACTCATATCATGAGCCACGATGGCTTGCCACGGCTCGACAGGACTGCAAAAACGTCTGGCGATGTGTCCGAAAGGCCGAGGGACTGCATAGGGAATGAGCTGAGGATACTTCGAACTTACTGGGGCATTCCTTCAGAATCGATTTCCAAAGACAACGTGGAAGGTCCGATTTCGACTTCCCTTATTACTTATCCGGTCCCCGTTAGCCGGGTTACCAAGCGCCTATTGCCTCCAAGGGCTGCGCCATTCTTTGCAATCAAAGGGACAGAACCGAGTGATTCCCATGCAAGTTACTGCCAAATCCCGAGCGCTTCTTCGCACGTAACGAAACACTATGTTGTGATCCGTACATGCAGAGTCATATGCTACTTGCCGTTGGTATTCGTTACCCTATCTACGCCTGATGTGTGATGTCAGTAGTGGACACAAACCCTTCACATTGCCAATAGTCCGGCATCGTGTTTCTGCTCCGAATAGCGTGTGGCAGTGTGTTGTGTGTTGCACAGCGTGTGCGAAGCATGTATACTAACGTTTGCGAAATGTTGGCACTGGCGTCCAAAGCACCCCCTGCTCGGGAGCAGTAGGCCTCAAATGAACATGATGCCGTTTTCGTCTCGGTTTTACTTGGAGATATAGCCAAAGAATCACGATACCGCGGGAATTGGCTACATCATAGAAACGGTTTGAAGCTGTTGAATCAACTAAAAAGAGGTCACGCCCAGACTTTTGGAAGAGGAGGAACGCAATCCGTGATTACCGTGACTACTGACACAATACCAGGAATGAAACTCGTAAAGGTCATAGGCGCAGTAGACGCAAGGTGCAGTATGTTCGTACGCAACGAGGTAAAAAGCGCCCAAAGCAATCTGGAGAAAAAAGCAGAACAAATGGGAGCGAACGCGATTGTCGGGCTTAGAGTGGAAAAAGTCTCTGGTGTGGCGCATGCCTATGGTACGGCGGTTGTGGCTGAATGACTTCCTCGGGCACAAGTAACACGGTTTTCTCGAAGCCATTACTTCTGGTAATGATACCGGCAGGTGGTTTGGTTTGTTTGAATTGGCAGAGACATGTGGGAATACAACTATCTTGAACGGAGGTGCTGGGTGATAAGCCGTATCTTAAGGTTATCGGTTGTCCTTATGCTTTTGGTCGGGCTAGTCGGCTGCGGGAAAGGATCTGGAGACGTACTTGCAGGAGGCGGAGTTGGAGGTACATACGTCAACGAGGACAACTCCCGGGAGTACCTGGAACTGGATAGTGATGGCACCTTCTATTGCAGGGAAAGTGGGATTGGGATAAGTGGCTCTTGGGAGGTAGAGGGAGATACCCTGGCCCTTATCGTCACGGGAGGCATGGAGTTCTATGCCAAAATCAGAGGGGATAGACTGGAGGATGAGGAGGGCAAGGTCTGGGTAAAGACGAAACAGGCTTCTAGGAGCTTGGGTCACCAGTCGACGCGGGGCGATTGAGGAGAGGATCGAAGTGGATCGTACGTCGTATTCCTATCTGCACAGATATGGATTATACTTGGCGCGAAGCTGTGCAGATAGGAGCTAACGATGATCGGCACTGAGTACAAAGCCTATATGATTGACACTGGCTACCTGTTCCCCCCTTCTCTGGCCGATTTCCTGGGATCCAAAGATGAGGTGCACATATTCAGGGAAGTGACGGAGCAGTTGGAAATCGGTTCGCTGGACGGTAACTTCGGTGGTATGGGACAACATCCTTATCATCCCTTAATGCTGCTGCGGCTGCTGGTGTGGGGCATGGCCAATCGAGTGGTGAGCACCCGCAAGATAGAGGTGCTGGCGCGCAGGGATGTCAGCTTCATCTATCTGGCCGGTGGGCAGAAGCCGGACTTCCGTACCCTGGCCAGATTCCGCCGGCGCAATGCCAAAGAGATAGAAAAGCTGTTCAAAGAGACTGTACTACTCTGTGCCCGGCTGGGCATGGTGAATCTGGGGCATGTGGCATTGGATGGGACCAAGCTGAAGGCGAATACTTCCAAGCACAAGGCGATGAGCTATGGCCGGATGAAGCAAGAAGAGGAGAAACTCAAGAAACAGATAGAAGAGTTGATGCGGCAGGCTGAGACAACCGATGCAGAGGAAGATAAAACATATGGCACAGACAGCAATGGCTACAACTTGCCAGAGGAACTACAAAGACGTGAGAACCGATTGGAGAAGATACGCTCACTGAGGGAAGAACTGGAGAAGGAGAAAAGGGAGGAGCAGCAACTCAAGGAGGACCAGTCTCCTGTTATAGCAGACAAGGAGCAGCGGAGCTTTGCCGACCGCAAAGCCAGGATGATGCTGATGAAGCGGGGCGAGTTCGACTATGGCTACAATGCCCAGGCCTGCACCGCTGAGGGACACGGGGTGATCGTGGCGGCCGCTCTTACTAACGAGGCCGCCGATACGGGACATCTTCCCGACATGGTGCAGCAAGTACGTCAGTTAAGGGATGATCTTGGGCTTGAGAAAGAAGAGAAGACGGCAATCAGTAGTGACACCGGCTACTTCAGTGTGGAGAATATCAAGAAAGAGGGCAAGGGCATAGAACTGTTGATCGCTTCCGGTCGGGAGCGCAAAGAAAAGCCCGTCCCCGATAAGGGCGTTTACTCTATAGAGAGATTCGAATACATCAAGCAAAACGACTCCTGGAGATGTCCTGGAGACCGTCTGTTGGTGCGAGAGAAGAAGTCGGTGTCCAAAGGGCGGCCGCTGTTGCGGCGCTATGTTTGCCGGGATTGTGCTGGGTGCACCTTAAGCGCACACTGTCTCAAATCTGGTGAGGAGAGGCGAACCCTGCTGGTGAAGAGGAAGCAACTCGTAGGTGCTGAGATGAGGGCCAGGCTGAAGCAGCCAAAGAAACAGGCCATATACTGTAAGCGCAAGTGGGTTGCGGAGCAGATTTTCGGCCAGATTAAGGAGGGTTTCGGCTTCAGAGGGGTAACTGTGCGTGGGGAGGAGTATGCCCGTGCCCAGTGGTTATTCACCTGTGCGGTGCACAACGTAATGAAGGCCGTCCGGTATATCTCTGGTGACAGAAAGGATACTGGCAAACAAGGGGCTGTGACCCTGGCAATAGCCTGAAAAGGGGGTTGGTCATCCCCTCAGTTGATTGTCGGTTGGCTCTTTATCATGCCCCAGCATAAGTAGTCACTCCGACATGTATCTTGCGGAGCAGTCGTGACCCACGCTCCTAGTGGTCAAAATCTGTTTGGTGATTAGGCAAATGATTCACCGTGAATTGGGGGAAAGGGAGTAGCAGTTGGTGAACAAGCAGTTTGACGGG
>JAQTTS010000254.1 GCA_028710655.1 Dehalococcoidales bacterium | reverse complement strand
CCGTGAGTGAGAACTGTATCGGCCCTGCTATCTGAAGCCTGCCGTCACTGTCCGTCTTAGCCTTCGATCCCTTCACGGGGCCGGACCGTATCGTCATGAGTGCCTTGGGCATTCCTTTATCCTCACGAACGGAATCCAACTGAACCACTACGTCAGGGTCATACCACGTGAACCGGAACCACGACCGCCCCCTTGACTCAACGTGTGGCTCGTTCACGCCTTCCTCTTTTTCTTCTTCTGTACCGGGAACACGCTTTCCTTCCCGTACGCAGGCAGGACTTCAACCATGCCGCACTTTTGACAAACACACCTGACCATCAGCGTCTTGCCGTCCGAAGCATACTCATAGTCACACTTCTTGTAGTGCGGCCCCGGCTCAAAGGGTACACAGTCAGTCATGGCATCCCATCCGTGAGAATCCCCGCATCTGGTTTGGGTAGAGGCTTCGTGTACCAAGGCTCTTTCGGGGTTGGAAAGCGGACCACAACGGGGGGCTTGCGTGTCTCGGTGGTAATCTCAGTTGTCGGTGGCCCGGCAAGATACGATGTGATTACCCTCTCGCAGTACAGATGGCGTTGCCTCTCACTTAACCATCGTTCCGTCCGGCGTCTGGCCGCTTCCTTTACCTCGTCGGTATAAGGGCCAGTACCACCTTCCGGCTCCTCCTCGTCCGGCAGTAAATTGACTAACAGGTCAAGATCACTACTCATTTTGGCAACTCCTCGACCAAAAAAAGAGAGACTATACCTGAAGCATTAACTCGGCCCAGTGAGTAACGGCTTGTGCGTCGATTCTGCCTTCCTCTATGGCCTTTGCAAACATGAGGTCGAGCACGTCATTGCGCTCTGAGGGAAACGAGGGGCCTATAGACGCCTTGAGGTCAAGCATAGCAGCCTTGGATGGATAGCCGCATTGTTTGGCAACATGCCGGAACTGTGCATCCGACACAACTATAGGAACGATAGGTGCTTCCGGCTCAGTGTCGTCCGGTAACTCTGGCAAGCCGTCAACGACCGTAGGCTCCTCCGATGGGGATTCGTCTACGACCTCAATCACTTTCGGCTCCGGCAAGGATATGGTAGCCTCACCCTCTGCGTTGACCTCTTCCGTTATCAGAAGTTCCTCGCCAATAGGGGCAATCTTCCGTATCACTTGGGCCTCCGCACGCTTCTCCGCCATGCGGAACGGATGCTGTGACTCCACGGCACTACCACGAATGACCGGAGCCTTCGAATCCTTGCTGGCCCTGCCTAGTGCGCTTGCGAGGACGTTCGCCTTATCGTCTATCGCCTTGACCATGACGCCGATCTCGTTCGGGCCAATCCCGTAGATTTCCCTGTCCTCGTCGCCACGAATAGGCTCCGATACCAACCTTACCCCCCGATGGCCGGTCTTCACCCTCAGCCACCAGTACATTCCATCTATCGTGGTCGTGATCTTCCCCTGGTACACTACCAGATGCAGGTACGGGTCGAACCCATACTGGGCCAACTTCAATGCCCGGTCAATCTCGCTTACGGCAAGGGTGGCTTGAAAGGACTTAAGGTGCTTTGTGATTGCCTGTCTGTGTTGCTCTGAGAGGACTACGGCTGTAGTAGTCATTCTATTCACTCCCTTCCTTTCTATATTGTTCACCACGGCGGGGTGTAGCATGTCACCCCGCCGATAGCTTTCCATTGGGGATGCGATTCTGACAAAAGACGTATGGTCGGGATTGCCCGGACAGATGATGGTATGTTCGCCCTGCCCATCAGGCCGATAGCTCAAGGCACAGCCACAGCCGCAGTTGTGGGTGCGAATGAAGTCCTGGGCGTCCCGTAGTTTCATGACGGTAACAGTCCCATGATGGGGGCAGGCTCGCCCTGTACCTGAAAGTAGAATATCCGGTCAGTCCAGTCAAACCGCTGTGCCGTTATAGGCCAGACGCTTATCTTCATATCCGGCCACTTACCCACACACTCAACGCTTATCTGGTCGTCCTCGTAGATAAGGTGAGGACAAGGCGGGTCCTCAGCATCCTCCGGCTGGAACGGCAGGCCGGCGATTTTCGTAAGTAGCTCCCCAAGCACCCTCACGTTGTCTGATTCCACAAAACCCCCTTCTTTCTGCGATAATTAAAAGGGGTAGCCGTTGGCGGGAGGGTCTAGTCTCCTTTCGTTAGACGCCTCGGCTACCCCCTGCCGCCTTAGTTATGGTCCTGTTGCCGCTTGTACTGCCAAGCCTCTACCTCGTCCAAATGGGCTAGCCCATAGTCGAGGCAAAGCCAGACGATATCGCTCTCCGCTACCCGCTTCCCGATAGCAGCACGCCAGTCTAATGCCGCTTGCCGGACCTGCTGTTCGTGCTCAGTCGTGAGCGAGAGATGCAACTTGCGAGAGAAGCCAGGGAACCTGATTGGTAGTGGATTCATTCAGCTATCCCCCTTGAGTGCGAATGTGACTGTTAAGAAGCAATTAGGACTTTACCACTTACCTCTCGCTTTGTCAACCCCTTTTGACCCAACAGGTTAATTATGTCGGGTCGTGTGTGACCTCATTTAGGGCTAGTCGTGTTGACAAAAAGGTTATTTAGGTCTATACTCTCCAGATTATCTGGCCCCAAGGGTCGCCAATTGGTATACTAAAGGGGCTTAACTGAGGGGGAAGGGTATCATGACACGTAATCATGATAGGGAGAGCAGTAACCCAGGTCTTAGTGCGATTGTGATAGGTAATCGCATAAAGGCCGCACTAGAGGAGAGGGGGATGCCCAGGAAAGAGCTTGCCCGACAAACGGGTATAGCCGTAAGCACTATCAGCCGGTTCATATCGGGGGTGCGCCGTCCATCGGCTCGCACTATGGGAACCATAGCATCCTGCCTACACCTAGACGTAGCGTACCTCATGGGGCAGGCCCCGCCTTCGGGGATGGACCCCGCCATCGAGCACTTCCTGAAGGAAAATTGGGTTCACACTACACATGCAGAACGTCGTGCCCTCCATGCCCTAGTGGAACTTATTGATGACAGGCTTAAGAGGGAAAACGGCAAGACGGCAGAATCTTAAGAAAGGTGACTTTCCTAACAGGTCAATCTGAGTTGCCATTTTGGCACAAGGGACTTTGGATCCCTTAGCCCTGGTTCGAATCCAGGCTCGGCAGTTTTGAAGCTAAAAGTTAGGAGGGTCTAACAAAAATGGGTGATGACAAGGCTCGTAGGCTCAGGAACCACTACCAGATTAGATACTCTTGGGCTAGGGAACATACCTCAGTTTGGAACCCATAAATTTGACCCGCTTGTCAACGGGTTTCTGTTCTCTAGACAAATCGAACAGTGCTCCGACGCCACGCTGGTAACCTACGAACGCCGCATTCGTAAGTTCCTTCAGGCGGTACGGAAAACTGACATCCTCACCGTCACACGCCATGACGTTAAGTTGTACCTCTATGGCCTCCAGCAACAGGTAAGGGACGGCACAATCTCACCCTTCTACGCAGACTCTTGTTACCGGACAATCCACGTCTTGTTTTCCTACCTCAAGGAAGAAGGCGATATACCTGAATCCCCCATGACCGGCATTAAGAGGGGGAAACTTCCTACCTACACCGGCAAGCCCTTTATCTCAGACGAGGACTATCGCAAGCTGCTTGCCCATTGTGGGACCGGCTTTGTGGGTGCTCGTAACAGGGCATGGTTTACCTTATTATGGACCACGGGGGCGAGGTTTTCAGAGATTGCCAACCTGACGATCTCAGACATTGACTGGAAGGACTGGACGATGCGCCTGTTCGGCAAGGGGCGGAAGGAACGCCATGTTCCGTTCATCTGTAAGAAGAAGTGGCTGATACCGGAGGACAGGGGC
>JAQTTS010000253.1 GCA_028710655.1 Dehalococcoidales bacterium | reverse complement strand
TGCCCAGAAAGATACTTGATAAAGAGATTGAGGACATTAAAGCAGTTGGTGTAACAATAAAAGTGAATAGTAAGGTCGAATCGCTGGACGGCCTTTTCAAGCAGGGATATGCTGCGGTTTTCACCGGCATCGGCGCCTACCTCAGCAGGGACATGGGCATACCTGGTGAAGACGATGCGTCAATTTTGAATGGCATAGATTTTCTCAGGAATGTGAACATGGGCAAAAAGATGGACCTTGGCAAAAAAATTCTGGTAGTAGGCGGGGGAAATGCAGCCGTAGATTCTGCACGTACTGCGGCCCGCATGGGAGCTGAAGAAGTCGCCATCGCTTACCGCCGTACTTTTGCTGCTATGCCAGCCAGTCCTGAAGAAGTCAAGGAGGCCATGGAAGAGGGAATTAAGCTGGATTTCCTGGTAACCCCCGTCAAAGTGGCCAGGTCGAACGGCAGGCTGAAAGTTGAGTTCGTGCGTATGGAATTGGGGAATATTGATGACAGCGGAAGGCGGCAACCTGTACCGATCAAGGGTAGTGAGTTTTACGGCGAGTACGACACGCTAATTAAAAATATTGGTGACCGTCCTGCAGTCCCCGGCAACTATGATTTGGAATTAGGGAAAGGTGGAGAAATCAAGGTAGATCCCGATACGCTGGCTACTTCGAAAAAAGGCGTCTATGCCGGTGGTGATGTTGTATCCGGGCCGGCGTCGGTGATCGAAGCGATTGCTGCAGGCAGGCAGGCAGCTATTTCTATCGACAGGTATCTTGGCGGAAGCGGGGATATTGAAGAGAAGCTGGCATCACCGGAGGTTATAACTCCATTCACCCAGGAAGAAGGGGAGAGACGGCGCCTGCCCATGTGCATGCTGTCGAATGATAAGCGCAAAGGCTTCGCTCTGGTAGAGCTTGGCTATGATAGGGCAGGAGCAGCCGAAGAAGCAAAACGATGTCTGCGTTGTGATTTAGAGGAGCGCTAAACCACTGCCGGCAGAGGTAGAGAAATATATGTTAACACTGAGATTGAACGGTACCGAAGTAAAAGCCGAAGATTGGTGGACTTTATTGGAGACATCCAGGTTCTACGGTATAGATATACCTACTTTATGCTACCACGAAGGACTTTCCCCCTGGGGAGGATGCCGTCTCTGCATTGTGGAGATAGGTGAAGGGGAAAATACTAAACTGGTAAGTTCCTGCACCTATCCTGTCACGCAGGGTCTTAACGTAAGGACACATTCCAGGAAAGTAATCGCAGCCCGGAAGGTCATCGTCGAGCTGCTGTTGTCCACTTGCCCGAGTTCCAAAACGGTCCAGGACCTTGCTTCGGCTCTAGGCGTGCAGAAGGTGAGGTTTAAGGGTGAAAATGATGACTGCATTTATTGCGGCCTATGCGTCAGGATGTGCGCCGAGCAGATGAACGGCAGGGCGATAGGATTCGTCAATAGAGGTGGCAAGCTAAAGATAACAACGCCTTTCGACCGCCAATCCGAGGTTTGTCGTCATTGCGGGGCCTGCATGTACATTTGCCCTGCCTGCCAGCTCCGTTGCCAGGGGTCGTCTGCACCCGGTGTAGTCTGCGGGAGTTGCATGCGTCTGGAGCCTACCTGTGTCGAGTACTATCCTGACCAGATGTGTTATATGGGAGCAGCGGGAGATTGCGGGACATGTGTAAGAGAAGCTAAAAAAGGCTGAATATACGGGAAAACATTTTGAAACAAACTAAAATTGTATTTAATAAGGAGAAGGGACAATGACTATTTCAAGGATAAATGCTTCTGCAGCTACGCTGACTAAGAACAGGACTGAAGGTTCGATCAGCTCGCTAAGCGGGATGTGTGTTACCTGTGTCGACGGCTGCATAGGAATGTGCGAAATCGGTAAATCGGCTTACCGCGGGTCGGAAGCCATATACCCCCAGCCATTTGGTATCATCACCACGGGTGCAGAGAAGAATTACCCGATAGACCTGTCCCACTTCTCGATCCTGGGGACTGTAATGGGCGCACATGGCATAGAAGCAACCTCTGAAAAGGCCATTTTCGCTAATGTTAAACTGGAAAATAAGCTGGGGCGGGATAAAGAGATCAAAACCAGGATGCCCATAATCGTAGGAGCCATGGGCTCGACAGCCATTGCACAGAACAATTGGGAGGGCCTGGCTATAGGTGCCGCCTTAACCGGCATACCGCTCACCGTCGGGGAAAATGTATGCGGAATGGACCCGAAAGCAGAAATGGCAAAGGGGCGGGTAGTCCGTTCTCCCGAGCTTGACCGCAGGGTAAAACTGTATCGAGACTGGCAGCAGGATGGTTATGGGGCCGTCATCGTCCAGGCCAACATTGAGGACGGAATGCTGGGTGTGCAGGAATATGCCATATCCAAGCTGGGAGTTGAAAATGTTGAACTCAAGTGGGGCCAGGGAGCCAAAGACATCGGTGGCGAGGTCAAGATTGATGATATAAACAAAGCACGCATGCTCAAGCAGCGTGGATATATTTTACTGCCTGATCCTGATGACGAAAGAGTCGCCGAGTCATTCAAACAGGGCAGATTCAAGGAATTTGAAAGGCATTCAAGGGTCGGCATGGTAAGCGAAGAAGCATTCCTGAAAAGGATAGAAGAGCTGCGTAAAGCTGGCGCCAAGCACATATCGCTGAAGACCGGGGCTTACAGGCCAGCGGACCTGGCAAGGGCGCTGAAGTTTGCCTCAAAAGCCAAAATCGACTATTTGACAGTTGACGGCGCAGGCGGCGGCACAGGTATGAGCCCCTGGAGGATGATGAACGAATGGGGTATCCCGGGAGTGCCGTTGTGGTCAATGCTGTACAGGTACGCCGATAAACTAGCCCGAAAAAAAGAGTATGTCCCGGACCTTGCCATCGCTGGCGGCTTTGTGTTTGAAGACCAGATATTCAAGGGTCTGGCACTGGGTGCCCCATACGTGAAATATATAACCATGGCCAGGTCGCCACTGGCGGCTGCCATGGTGGGCAAGACTATCGGTAAACGCATGGCGGAAAAGCAGGTGCCGGTATATATTGAGAGGTTTGGCACAACCCCAGAAGAAGTATTCATTACGTCGGCGGAACTGAAGCAAAAATTCGGAAGCAAGTTCGAAAATATTCCCACAGGTGCGCTTGGCTTTTACACGTACATGGAAAGGCTCTCCCAGGGCCTGCGGCAGATGATGGCAGGGGCACGTAAATTCTCGCTTGAACACATCAGCAGAGATGACATCACCGCCCTGACTGAGGAGTCGGCACAAGTCAGCGGCATATGCTACGTAAATGAGCTCGATAAAGAGGAAGCAAACAAAATACTTGATTCCTAGCAAGGTATTGTGCTGCTGCCAGCGCAGGCTTACCATGAAAACATCCGCTGGCAGCAGTCTTTGCTATCCCGTCCTCCGCTTTTATTAACATACGGCAAATTATTGTTGTAATTCTATAAAATTATGGCATTTGAAAGTCAGGACGTAGAAAGAAAAAAATATTCTATCCTAAAGGTGTTGGCCGATACAGCAGAGCCCCTTGGCTCCATTATGATAGCCAGAAAATTAAAAGACCTTGGGGTTGATCTGGGTGAACGGGCAGTGCGCTATCACATGAAGCTAATGGATGAGCAGGGCTTAACCAGGCTGGCTGGCCGCCGTGATGGGAGGCTGATCACTGAACAAGGGCTGCAAGAATTAAAACACGGCCTGGTAGAAGACAAAGTCGGGTTCGTCATTTCCCGCATCGAGTTGCTTGCTTTCCAAACAACTTTTGATCTGGATAAAAAGACCGGCCTTTTACCTGTCAATATTTCAATTCTTAATTTCAAAGATCTCCAGAAAGCGCT
>JAQTTS010000252.1 GCA_028710655.1 Dehalococcoidales bacterium | reverse complement strand
GCTGTACCCAGTGACTGAAATAGCCGTGCTACCGGAGGATAGAGAAATTCCCCCAGGGCCGGTTAAGTGCAGGTCCTTGATAGTGACGTAACTTGCGGTAACTGTGAAGATAGTTTTCGCAGCCGTGGCCTGATGAATCTGCGAGTAATACCGGGACTCTCCAACGATAGTAACAGGGTGACTCACGGTAATAGCATCCGTCACCTTGTAATAAGTATCGGAGGCAGGAATGAGAACTATTCCCCCATCATCCGAAACCGCATTAACCGCGTATTGCAAGGCAGCCGTACAATCAGTTGACCCATCCCCAATAGCCCCCCACCATAACGGATTAACCACCGTCCCTTTGGCTACCGTCACTGTCCCCGTGCCGCTGAACACCTTTTGCGGCGGGGCCACAAGCCCACCGGCGATGGTAAGAGTATATCCCGTAGTGGGGATAAGTGCTCCGTCGGCTATTTCGAGGGTGATGTTGGCAGGGACAGTGACATCATCCTCCAGAACCCAACTCCCCTGACGCAATAACAACCTGACCTTAGAACTACCTATTGAGGATATTGCGAGATTGATGGTTGCCGCAGTGTAGTTCACCCCGCCACCATAGACTATCAACGCGTCCACGGCGGTGCCGACACTGTTAAGGGTGATGGACCCGCCGGTTGACGTGTCCCGCGTGAAGGTCGTATTCACCCCGTCCCATTTATTCTGGTCTTCTTCCCCGATGGGGCCTTTGCTTATCAAATAGTCTGTCATGTCACCATCTCCCACGCTCTCTTAAAGTTTTCCGGCCAGTCCTCCGGTCGCGGTTTACCTGGCCGCCACGTTGTAAGATACAATAACCACCCTTTATCCATCTCATCCCTGTCTGGCAGTGCCATCGGAGACGTCCACAACAACAACCTGGCGAAGCAACAGGCCAGGGCGTCGTGGTAAGCCACCGCCCCGTAACACAAATCAGCGTACGGAGGAAGGACAATCCTCTCGCACACCCCCTGAATTATCTTACAGGTGGACGGGTGATTCAAGACGCCAACAATCCCCCCGCCTTTCTCGAACTGCCATAGCCCCCTCGCCGGACCCCCCACTTGCTTTCGAGTCTTGAACCCACTCTCTTGAAACCCTATCGCCACCAGCTGAGCCCGCGCCTTAACCGTGTCCATCTTTTCCGGCAATAGTTTCAATCCCGGTACAATGTACTGTTCGATAATTGCCATCCTATCTCCTCCTTAGATAAATTTGAGCCCTGGGATACTCATGTTCCCATACAGCTTCAGCAGGTGCGCCTCGACCCAACAAACCCCCTGCTCGTTCTTCTCGGACGTTCCCAACTGCATCGCCTGGAAACTGACCGGGGTGTCGATGTACGTTGACCACCGGCGGTCGGTGTAGTACAGGAAACTGTTCTCATTCCAATAACTTACGTGCGTCGGGTCTTGAAAGGCTCCTCGCCCGTCAGTAGAAGGGACCGTGATGAAGGCATATCCCGCCGGACACAGGACTCTATAAAGCTCCTTCATCGTATGCAACGGGTCTCGCAAATGTTCAAAGACATCTCTCGCGCGTACGACTCCGACAGTCCCGTCTCCGAACGGCCACGTCTTCTCAAGGTCGGCTACAATGTCCGCGTCTTTGAGGTCAACCGATATGTATCGCGGGTCTTTGTTAAACCGTCCGCCGAGGTCAACAGCCAGCAGATTATTATCCTTCGCCCATTTGAGGGCCAGGTCCTCGATGTACTGGTAGTAAATCCGATAGACATTATTCTGAATTTCGCTGTTGTGAACAATCCAAGAGTTATCCCCGTGAACTCGATATAGGTACAGTGGCCGGTCGATATGGTAGAATTTCGACACCTTGTACAACCGGCACATAAGGTCGAGGTCATCGAGCACTCTCATCTCCTTGTTATGCCCTCCCACCATCTTGTAGAACTTACTGCTGAAAGCCCGCAGATGATTCGGCGCGTACCAGATTCTCGACACCGCCGCCGGTATCGGAGGGAATGCAACGCACTCCTCAAGTTCGTAGCCCTTGTAGTTAAAAGGCCGGTATGACCACCCGAATAGCGGGTCGAAATGCTCACGGGGCTCATACTCCATCGAGCAAGCGACGGAATTGGAGTAAGCCATTCCCAGTTCACTGTTACCGGTGAACGCCTCCTTCACCGCTTCTACTGCACCCTCCAACAAAAGGTCATCGTGGTCAAGCTCCAATAGGATGTCTCCCTCGCATTTGGCACATGCCTCTGCCTTGTACGCTCCCACGCACCCGCTGGTATCCTCGGAGACATACTCCTTTATCCAGCTTTCTTGAAATCGTACAGGCTCCGCTCCGTTGTTGTACAGTATCACCCATTCGTGAACATCCTGTGTTTTGACGCTTTCGTAAGCGTCCCTTAAATACTGTGGGTCATGCGTTGGTGTAAACACTGATACTTTCATTCCTCCTCCTCCTCCACTTTTTCTATGGTTCTATTGCGAACCAGTTAACATAAACTACTTCAGTCATTAAAGACCCTTGATACTGCTGTATCCAGCATTGAAACCCTGTAGTGGACGTGTTTTTCGCTGAACAAACATATTCATAACTACTACTGCAAGTGCAGAATACTCTTGGAGTACTTGCAAACGCTGTGCCAAATGATACACTTTGAAAACCGTTAGAAGTTTCAACCATGTTGACTGCGGCATTTCCCCTCTCCATATGAGCCTGCGGACCTTGAGGACCTTGAGGGCCTTGAGGACCTTGCGTTCCGGCACCTTGAGTACCTTGAGGCCCTTGTGCCCCTTGTGGACCTTGAGGACCTCCATAGGGTCCTTGTGTCCCTTGATTCCCTGCGGGTCCCTGCGGCCCTTGCTCTCCCGGCTGGCCCTGCGGTCCCTGATATCCTTGCGGTCCTATGTCGGTCATTATACTATCCTCCTTACCAAGATAAATCCTGTAGAACTTTGAGCGAAGTTTACAGTACCGAGAGATGTCCAACTTGTACTGGTATCCTGCCACACCGTGTCGAAGATACACATAAACGGCCAGGAATTATCAATCCCGTAAATGTCATATATCCCCTTTGCCACTCTATACCCTGCGAAATGTACCAGTTCAAACCGCGAGGACCCGAAGGCGTACCCGACCCTGAACCAGTCATTAACTTCGCTGCTGTTATTGGCGGAGGCGGTGCTCCTCTGATACTCATTGTAAACGAACTTGTCATCATAAGTGGTGTCGTTGGGACGTAATTGAATATGTCCGGCACCTCCGCCGGTCGTTCCACCCGTGTTCGTAGTGTATATCCCTATATCGTAAACCTGTCCGGCAGCAGTGGCGATTCTCAACGGGACACTTGTCGCACTTGAGAAGGTTACTTTGCATACTTCTCCGAGAGATATAGGATAATTGGTGTTGCTGTGTGCAGCGTAATATGCAACAGAATCAATGGGATGCTCGTAATCCCTCACGCTATCGTTTAACCATCCATTATTGAGAACCCCTCCCGCAGTTGACACGGCACAGGTGCTGGCCGTAGGGGTCTGGGAAGCGTGGAAGCCGTCAACGGTATCCGCCGCACTCCCGCTCCCTTGATATCCTTGTGGACCTTGATATCCTTGAGGACCTTGGTCTCCCTGTGGTCCTATACCTCCCTGACTTCCTTGAAGTCCCTGATTTCCTTGACTTCCTTGAAGCCCCTCTCCTTGAGAACCCTGATAACCTTGTGGACCTACGCCACCCTGCGGCCCTTGGTCTCCCTGCGGCCCCTGCGTGCCGGACGAATAATCCAAACTATCCCACGCAGTTGAACCATCCCCGACCTTGAATCTCCCTGTGTCCGTCTCGTATC
>JAQTTS010000251.1 GCA_028710655.1 Dehalococcoidales bacterium | reverse complement strand
ACGGTAACAGGCCTTGCCTCGATCAACGGCGGTACCTACTTAGCTTCAACAGGTCAGCAGACATTCAACGGCGGCCTGACAGTAGCAGGCGGCACGTTCAATGCTTCAAGCGCGTCCGCTGTCATCGATGTAAACGGTAACGTCACTGTGACTAGCGGCACTCTTTCAGCTCCCGCATCCACAAGCACGACCTGCTTCACGGTATCAGGTAACTGGGAAGTCTCCGGCACAGGGGTATTTACGCATAATTCAGGAACAGTCAATCTGAACGGCACAGGCACCCAGACAGTCACTGCCGGTGCAAACAGCGACTTCTTTAACTTAAATTGCACCACGGGCGGCCAGACAGTATCGCTCTTATCGGCTATCAATGTATACGGCACCTTAACCGTAGGCTCTACCTCAGGTAACATGGTCACCATGGGTGGTAACGATTGCTATCTCTATGGCACTTCAACACCCTTGGTATTGAACGGCACCTATAACTCTAACCCCGGCTATAATATCGATACCTTGAATATCCACTATTGCGGCACGATAGGGTTACCCGGCGGTACATACGGAACGATCTACATATTCGGTCCTATCACAGTTACGCTTCTTGGCAACGTATCTGTCTATGACCTCCATATCTTTGGTATAGCTTCACAGGCAGTCCTTACCACAAGCGCTAACAACTATTCGCTAACAGTAAGAAGAGACCTCTACGTAGGCGAGGCCTCACACTCTAACTACTACGGTAAGCTCATAGTGAATAACTCTGCGATCGCTATCACAAGGAACGTCACTATCGAGGCCTCCGATGCCTCAGGTACCAACCAGATAGACGCTACTGGTACCTCCTCATGGACAGTAGGGGGGAGTTGGACTAATAATGATACGTTCACGTACGGTTCATCCACCGTAACATTCAACGGCAATGACGCAGGCCAGACCATAAACGCCGGCTCAAGCGGATTCTATGCTCTGACCATCAACAGCCCTGCAGGCACAGGCGCATGGACGCTCGATACAAGCAACCTTACAACATTGAACACCCTTAACGTTACAAAAGGTACGCTGAATACTGGCACACTGAATCTGGGGGCAGGGACGTCCACTACAATTAATGTCAACGGCGGCACATTAACAGGGGGGAGCGGAACGATTGCTGCTAGAACTCTTGCCGTATCAGGCGGAACTCTTATTGCGGGAAGCGGTGGAGTTACGCTTGGAGTCTCGAACAGATCCGGTATTTATACTCATACCGCGGGTACAGTAGACTGGACGACTAATAACTCTCTGTTAACCTATAGGGCGGCAGGCGCGATAACATTACCGGCCGATAACTATTATAGCGTAAGTTTAAATACCTTGGGTAGTACCGGATCATCTGTAACTTATAGTCTTTCCGGAACAACGATTATAAGCGGGAATCTTACCATAACAAATGTTAGCGATGGCGTTACTCTTGATATTGGGGCTAATGACCTGACTGTGAATGGCGATTTGACGCTTAGTATTTCCGGAGCGATATTATCTGCAACCACAGCCAATCTCACCATCCGCGGCAACTGGATAAATAGCGGCACGTTCACCTGCGGCACGGGCACGGTCATATTTGACGGTAACACTACCATAAGCGGCTCAAGCACCAACTCATTCAATAACGTTACGATCAATAACACTAAGACGTTAGTTGCTCCTTCGGCTAACATCAACGTAGCCGGCAACTGGACGAATTCAGGCACGTTTACTCACAGTAACGGCACGGTTACATTTAACGGCGACGCTTCCGGCAAGACCATCAATGCCGGCTCAAGCGGATTCTATACTTTGACCATCAACAGCCCCGCAGGCACAGGCGCATGGACGCTCGATACGAATAGCCTAACTACGCTTACCACTCTTAATGTTACTAAGGGTACGCTGAATACGGCGACGCTGAATCTGGGAAGCGCAGGCTCTACTACGATCAATGTTAATGGCGGTACATTAACGGGCGGAAGCGGCCTAATTGCTGCGAGAGTTTTGGCCGTATCCAGCGGCACGCTTACTGCCGGCGCGGGCGGCGTTGAATTAGGCACTAGCAGTACGCACGGCAACCCCGGAACATACACTCACACAGGAGGTATTGTAGATTGGACTACGAACGACGCGTTGTTTACATATAGGAGTAATGACCAGATAAATCTACCTGCCGACACTTACCATAGCGTTACCCTATACGCATCGACGCCAATACTTGATTACCCCGTGTTTAATTTGACCGCCGACACGATATTGGAAGGCACTCTTACGATAAGCAATGGTACTGTTACGCTCTCTGCGGGAACATACAACTTGACCATTCGCGGCAACTGGATAAATAGCGGTACCTTCATCTGCGGCACAGGCACGGTTAATTTTAACGGCGCAGCTGACCAGACACTGAGCGGAACTTTATCAGGCTCAACCGGTAAATTCTTTAACCTTATCATGAATAATACAGGCACAAGCGGTAATGACGATGTCATTCTTGGAGCCAGCATCGATATAACTGGCACCTTAACCTTAACTGACGGCGACCTGAATCTCGGAACTTATACCACTACTTTAGACGGCGACTTAAGTTACGCCACGGCCGCCAGCATTGACTGCGGCACAAGCACATTCGTCTTCAATGGTGTCGGCAAGGCCATATCTGGAACAAAGACAAGCCTCTCCCTCTACAACGTTACGGTCAATGCGGGCAAGTCTGTCACCGATAATATTAATAACACATCTATAGCCGGTACCACTTTTACGGTCAACGGCACATTCACGGTGGGTGATGGTAAAGGCGTAGCGTTCTATAACGCTAACCAGACACTGGCAATAGGTAACGGAGGATTGTTGCAAGGAATAGATGTGGCGGATTCAATATTCATGTTCTGTGGTGAAACTACTCCTACCATAACCCTGACCGGAACAGGTAATTTTGGCTCTAATTTATATTTGAAGTTTTATATGAATGGAGATGTTACTTATGGTCCTTATATCATACCTTCCGTGAACTACAAAGCCGGCAAGGTAGAGCTGAATAGTTATTCCTCGGGATATATAACCAACACATTTACTCCCGCGGCGGGAACGCTTGATATTGACGGAGACTTTATTTTGAATTGCACTTCAGACTTTGGCGGCGATACCCTGGATTTTAACAATTCCAATAATACAACTATAAATATCGGCGGAAGCTTTATCCGCTTAGAGTCAGGCGGCACAGCCAAGTACACCAAAGGCACGACAGATACGATCACCTTTGACGGCGCAGGCACCCAGAGTTTTGATCCCGGGGCAAGTTCAACTTTCAACAATATCACCCATTCAGGCGCAGGCACATTACAGCTTATTAATACCAACTTAACGGTAGGAGGCGCGTTCACCAATTCAACCGGCACCTTTGACGCAAATACAAAGACCGTAACAGTAACAGGCCTTGCCTCGATCAATGGCGGGACTTATCAGGCTTCGACCGCTCTCCAGACATTTAACGGCGGATTGACGATAGGCGGCGGCACGTTCACAAGCGGTGCGGCAGGCGCGGTAGATGTCAACGGAGCCTTCGCGCTAAATAGCGGTACATTCACACAGGCCACTTCAACCCTTAACGTCTCTGGCAACTTCACCGTTGCATCAGGTGCCGTATTTATCAAAGCTACAGACGTTGCCAAGGCGCTGACGCTGGATGGCGCCGGAAACATTTCAGACGCAAACGCTACGTCTAATGATCTCGGCGCAGTCGTAACGAGCGGTACCGGCACTACCACCATGACAAGTAAGTTAACGCTCACATCCTTGAGTATCGGTAACGGCACAACATTTAACCTTGGAAGAGGCTCTTATACATTAACGATCCTTGGCACAGGTAC
>JAQTTS010000250.1:601-3885 GCA_028710655.1 Dehalococcoidales bacterium | reverse complement strand
ACAGGAGGTGTTACCATAACAATAGATGATGCCGATACAGTAACCGTTAATTCAGGCGGAACCTTTACCCTCCAGGGGCAAGCCTTAAACTTAATAGTCCTTCAATCAGACACAACAGCCCAATGGAGTTTAATCATGAACGGCGTCTATGATCTAGACTACATAAATGTAAGCTACTCTGACGCATCAGGCGGAAGGACGATGTACGCCGCGAACTCAACAGACGGAGGCAATAACACGAACTGGCTATTCACAGGAGCCACCATTACTTGGGACGGGTCGGAGTCAGATGACTGGTTTACGGCAGCTAACTGGGACCTGAACAGAGCTCCCAGCGCAGGAGATGATGTTATAATTAATATTGGAGGAACTGTAGATCTCTCAGCTCCAACAGCAGTGAAATCGCTAACTCTTAGTACTGATAGTCCGACAACCTGCACACTTAATTTTACCTATGATGCCATAACAGACGGAGCGCTGATCATAGATGGTGGGAATCTTATTATTCATTCCGGAGCAGATATTACGCATTCCTCAGGAACCACGGCAGTTGTAGGGACTGTTAATATAAATGTTTTGAATGGCAATATGGCTGTCTATGGGACAATTAATGCAGATTATAAAGGATATCAGCATTCCGCAGGCCCAGGCGCAGGCGGCGACGGCGCCCGTTCCGGCGGGGCAGGATACGGCGGGGATGGAGGAGACGGGACTACCGGCGCAGGCGGCTCCGCATACGGCTCCATTACACAACCTACTGATATAGGAAGCGGCGGCGGAGATTATACCAGCGGCTACTACGGCGGCGCAGGCGGAGGAGCAATAAAATTAACGGTATCCGGCACTCTAACTATTAACGGAACTATATCCGCTAACGGCCGTAATTACGTAAGCTCTTTCTCAGGCGGCGGTTCAGGCGGAAGTATCTGGATCAATACAGGAACGCTTGCAGGTACAGGAACGATCAGGGCGAACGGAGGAAACGGAGAAGATACCTCTGCAGGCGGCGGTTCAGGCGGAAGGATAGCGGTTTATTATACTACAGACGGTCCATCAATTACCTATCAGTCATACGGAGGCCTTGCCTATTCTTCTGCTACACGTGCAGGCGGCGCAGGGACCATCTATAAGAAAGCAAGTACTGCTGCCAACGGCAGCTTAACCATAGATAACAACAATAGAGACAGCTTAAGTGACGCATATATCGGCACCACTCCCATAAATGAAACCATAACCTTTGATACAATTACCATCCAGAACTATGGCAACCTGGAAACGCGTTCCGCAACAAACATTACTTATTCCTCCCTTGTTTGGACCGCCAAAGGATGTATCACCGATAACGGCGGGACATTTGCCCTTCTAAGCGACGGAAGTGCTTTAGAGGTTCCTGCCACAGCGCGGTTCTACGATTATACCGAAAGGACTCATGCAAGCTATGCAATAAATGGATTCATGGAGACAAGGCATGCGGTTACAACGGCAGGTAATATTGATATCGGAGCGGCAGGAATATTGACCCATGAGTACAACACCACCACACAGCAATATACGCTTGATATAACAGCCGCTAACCTGAGTATAGCATCGGGAGGAATGATAGATGTCGATTACAGAGGATACGAGCATTCCGCAGGCCCAGGCGCAGGCGGCGACGGCGCCCGTTCCGGCGGGGCAGGATACGGCGGGGATGGAGGAGACGGGACTACCGGAGCAGGCGGCTCCGTATACGGCTCCATTACACAACCTACTGATATAGGAAGCGGCGGCGGAGATTATACCAGCGGCTACTACGGCGGTTCAGGCGGAGGGGCTGTTAAACTGACTATTGCGGGAACGACCACCATTAACGGAACTATATCCGCTAACGGCCGTAATTACGTAAGCTCTTTCTCAGGCGGCGGTTCAGGCGGAAGTATCTGGATCAATACAGGAACGCTTGCAGGTACAGGAACGATCAGGGCGAACGGAGGAAACGGAGAAGATACCTCTGCAGGCGGCGGTTCAGGCGGAAGGATAGCGGTTTATTATACTACAGACGGTCCATCAATTACCTATCAGTCATACGGAGGCCTTGCCTATTCTTCTGCTACACGTGCAGGCGGCGCAGGGACCATCTATAAGAAAGCAAGTACTGCTGCCAACGGCAGCTTAACCATAGATAACAACAATAGAGACAGCTTAAGTGACGCATATATCGGCACCACTCCCATAAATGAAACCATAACCTTTGATACAATTACCATCCAGAACTATGGCAACCTGGAAACGCGTTCCGCAACAAACATTACTTATTCCTCCCTTGTTTGGACCGCCAAAGGATGTATCACCGATAACGGCGGGACATTTGCCCTTCTAAGCGACGGAAGTGCTTTAGAGGTTCCTGCCACAGCGCGGTTCTACGATTATACCGAAAGGACTCATGCAAGCTATGCAATAAATGGATTCATGGAGACAAGGCATGCGGTTACAACGGCAGGTAATATTGATATCGGAGCGGCAGGAATATTGACCCATGAGTACAACACCACCACACAGCAATATACGCTTGATATAACAGCCGCTAACCTGAGTATAGCATCGGGAGGAATGATAGATGTCGATTACAGAGGATACGAGCATTCCGCAGGCCCAGGCGCAGGCGGCGACGGCGCCCGTTCCGGCGGGGCAGGATACGGCGGGGATGGAGGAGACGGGACTACCGGAGCAGGCGGCTCCGTATACGGCTCCATTACACAACCTACTGATATAGGAAGCGGCGGCGGAGATTATACCAGCGGCTACTACGGCGGTTCAGGCGGAGGGGCTGTTAAACTGACTATTGCGGGAACGACCACCATTAACGGAACTATATCCGCTAACGGCCGTAATTACGTAAGCAATTATTCAGGCGGCGGTTCAGGCGGAAGTATCTGGATCAATACAGGAACGCTTGCAGGTACAGGAACGGTCAGGGCGAACGGAGGAGTCGGAGAAGACACCTATTCTGGAGGCGGCGCAGGCGGAAGGATAGCCGTTTATTATACTACAGACGGTCCGTCAATTACCTATCAGTCATACGGAGGCGGTACCGCAGGAAGATACGGCGGCGCAGGCACGCTATACAAGAAATTATCTTCGCGAACACACGGAGATCTTATCATTAACAATAATAGCCATGATGGTGAAAGGACCCCTCTAGTTATAAGCGATTGGACGCTTAATAGCGTAACTATTTTAAATGGCGCGAACCTCGATGCAAACGGTTTTAATATTACTGTTCACGGTGATTTTACAAACTCAGG
>JAQTTS010000250.1:0-591 GCA_028710655.1 Dehalococcoidales bacterium | reverse complement strand
TTGATGACGCTACGCAGATATCCCATATTTACGGCAATATAACATTTTATGATCTAAGATGCACAACAGCCGGAAAAGAATTACAGTTCGAGGCCGGTACCACTAAAACCATAACAAACAGTCTTACCCTAACCGGAGGACCTGAAAATCCTATAATTTTTACTTCTACCGAAGAAAACCCCTGGCTTTTAGTCATGAATGGCGATTACGACATAGACTATATAGACGTAAGCTACTCTGATGCCTCAGGAGGAAGGACTATGTATGGGGCCAACTCAACAGATGGAGGTAATAACACGAACTGGATATTCACAGGAGCCACCATTACATGGGACGGGTCAACGTCAACCGACTGGAATACGGCCTCGAACTGGGACCTCAATAGGCAGCCCACCGAAATAGACGACGTTATAATACCTTCTTCCGGCGTAACAAACGAACCTACCCTCGGCAATGTATATACCATAAGCTCTCTTACCATAGCTTCAGGCAGAACGCTCACCTGTGGGGCGAATCTGACCGTCATAAATAATGTTGATGTGGACGCGACATTTAACTTAAACGCCATCACGTTTACAGTAGGAGGCTCTA
>JAQTTS010000249.1 GCA_028710655.1 Dehalococcoidales bacterium | reverse complement strand
TGCTCGACTACCTGCTCTATCGGTGCAGCCAGAAAGCCGTGGCCTACTCCCCCGAGTGGACGCAGCGGGCTTCTACCTATTACGGCTCGTTCATGCAGTCATTGGGCCTGAAGGAGCAGACCGAGGACAGGAACAGCCCGAACACCACGCGCCAAACCTATTGAGGTTCGCCCCTTTATAAAGGATAGCTCCATGAAGAACCACCTAGCCGCCTTGTGCGGCTTTTTTATTGCCCTGATGGCTGTGCTGATCGTGCCGCTAACCATCGCGTGGCCGGCTGACGTTGAGATCACGGACTTGACTTCGCTCACCGAACCGGCAACGGGTGACATCCTGCTCGTGATTGATGTCAGCGACACCTCGATGGACTCGGACGGGACGGCGAAGCAGTTGACGATTGGGGATCTGGTCTCATCGACCAAGTTGGATGACCTCGATTCCCCGGACGACAACACCGACCTTAATGCCTCGATCCTCGCCCACGGCCTCTTGCCGAAGCTCTCAGGAGCCGCGACGGAGTACCTGAACGGGGCAGGGGCATGGACGACCCCGGCAGGCGCGGGGGATGTTTCCGGCCCTGGCAGCAGCACGGACGGCTACATCCCCCTGTGGTCAGGGACCGGCGGGGATACGCTTGCCGCAGGGATCGCCAACGGGTCAACGAACTGGAATACGGCCTATACCCACAGTCAGGTTGTCACCGGGAACCCGCACAGCGTCACCAAGACCGACATCGGGCTGTCGAACGTCGAGAACACGGCCCTATCGACCTGGGCCGGGTCATCCTACATTACGGCCCTCGGGATCATAGCGACCGGCACATGGCAAGGGACAGCGGTCGATGACGCCTATCTATCGGGAACACCTGATTTCTACGACGACATCACGGCCAGCACCACAGCGGACAATGCCGATTACATCCTGATCTACGATGACTCCGAGAGCGATTACCGGAAGCAGACACGGGCCAATTTCTTGTCCGCATCGGGCCTTGGGGATGTCACGGGGCCGGCCAGTTCGACGGATAACGCCATTGCCCGGTTCGACGGGACTGGCGGGAAGACGCTCCAGAACAGTTCCGTCACGATAGATGATACCGGAAACCTCACCATCGGGACCGGAGCGGCAGGGGTGGACTACACCCTGACGTTCAACGGCGAGGACAATGACATCACAATAACGTGGCTTGAAGATGAAGGTATCCTTAATTTTACCGGTTATCTTCGCATGAATGGCCTGCAAGAAATCAGCGAGTTCAGCACTGACGGCACAATGGCAGGCAATTCAGATACTGCTGTCCCGACCGAAAAGGCTGTTAAGACTTATGTGGACAATAATGCCCCTGGGGGTGACGATGACTTTCACAACACACTTGGCCTCAGCGCTACGGCTGACAATGCCGATGAACTGCTGATATGGGATGACTCGGCCTCGGCTTATGCCAGACAGACACGGGCAACCCTTCTGACAGGGGTGAGCGGTGTCGGGGATATGACCAAGGCCGTCTATGACACCGACGACGATGGTCACGCCGACGATGCCGAGACATTGACAGGGGTCCTCTCGCACGAACTTGGTGGCTTGGAGGCCAACGTATCGGCCTATGACGGGCTGGTCAAGATCACCGGAGGGACGACTTCAGCCGTAACGGTGACGGCGGCGGGTGAGGCGATCCTGGATGATGCCAATGCGGGGGCGCAGCGCACGACCTTGGGCCTGGGGGATGTGTCAACACTCACGAAGCAGACCACCATCACGGATTCGGATAGCTACGTTCCAACGAGTGGGGCCGTGGTGGATTATGTCAAGAAGGGCCTCGTCTATGATGTTACGGCCTATGGGGCAACGCCAGACAGTTCGCCGTATAATACTGACGATGACGCCGAAACAATTCAGGACGCCATTGACGCAGCTTTTGCTGTTGGAGGGGGTATCGTCTTTATTCCTGAAGGCGACTATTACGTTGCTGAAACAATTATAATGAAGCCAAATGTTTATATATATGGCGCTGGCAGAACAACAACAAGGCTTGAGAGAACAGGCGATTATACGACTGGCAGTTATAATGATACATTTCGAGCGCATTACTGGACATCTGCAACGGCGCAGACATCTGTGAGTAATTGCGGTCTAGCAGGATTTACCATCAGGGTTGAAACATCTGCTACTGATGGAAGTGACGCAATGACATCTGGAGCGCATATTTGGATAGATATACCACAAAATGTCCATTTAAGAGACCTCGACATTTATGACGGGTACAATAACATATATGCAAAGGGTGGCGATAAACTCTATATAGAAAACATAAATACATATTATACAGTTCCAGGAACAACCGTATTGTATCAAGACTCAGACGGTAATAGAGCAAATTCAAGCGTTACGTTTACGTTGGGCCAAGTTCAGAGGGACGAAGGTTCAGCAACAAGCGACCCTCCCAACAATACAGATGGATATTTGTATGATTCTGCTGCCTCGTTTACCAATGATGAATGGAACACTTATTGGGTTGTCATGACGTCCGGCACGGCAAGCGGAAATTGGTATTACATATATGATACCGTTGCTTCTAACAGCTATTTGGTTTGCCGAGAATATGCCGATGGAGGCACAAGCACAGTCAACTTGTATTCAGACGGTGTAAGGAGCGGAGACTCTTACAAAATCATCACAGCTAGTTTACCATCTTTATATATCATGAATGGGTGCAGCATACGAGGAGGTTACTCATCAACAACGCTTACTGAAAATTCATTCCATATTACTTCTTCAGATGGTGTATGGATTAATAATACTCATGTTGCAAACGGTAATAATGCCAACTTGTACTTCTGCCCGAACTCTGTTGGATGGGATAGGCTAGACGGAGTATATGTTACTAATTTGTGGTCTGATGGCCCAGGTGATGGTGTAACAGGGATTGAATTTGACCAACCATCAAACGCAGCTATTCATCTTTATGGGTCTATTAAATTTGCGAATACATATATCGGGTACGGGACATCAAGCTCTGTTGATGGGATACATTTTACAAGCACTTGTTCATACTTGAATGATGTTCTTTTCACGAATACCATCATCAACGCTGTCGGTGAACATGGAGTTAATATAGATGCCGGTAAAAATATCCGTTTTGATGGTGGAAACATACAGGGGTGCAACCAGTCAGACGGCACTTTTAACGGGATAGATATAGCCGCTGGAGTATCATATTTTACGATCAACAATATGCAGATAGGCCATTTCTATATTCCAAGAACGTCAAGTACGCTCACAGCAAAAACAAAGTATGGCATAAATATAGCATCAGGAGCAAGCAATTACTTCACGATAACAAATAACAGGTTGTCTGGAAACACTACAGGCCCGCTTCTTGACAAAAGCACAGGAACATATAAAAACATTAGCGGTAATATCCCAAATAGCCTGGGATATGGGTCATACGCCATTGATTTCGAGGTAATTGATGGCGCAAATCACGCTTGGATTGGAGTAAATGGAAATTCCGCAGACAATTATTCCGCTGGTGTCATGCTTGGCTCTGGAGGGACTGTATATTCTCGCTATCACGTTATGCCCGGTTCATCAGGGACAACCCACAGGGCTTATTTTGATATTACAGATACTTTATATTTCAGAAAGTTGTCCGATTCATCTACGCTGATGTCTCTTACAAATGGGGGGAACCTCAGTATTAGCGGGGCCTTGTCCAAGGGGAGCGGAACCTTCAAGATCACGCACCCGCTCAACGAGGGAAAATGGCTGTATCACTCATTCATAGAGGGGCCGAAGGCAGACTTGATTTATCGCGGGAAAGTAACGCTCGTTGATGGTAAGGCAGCGGTTGACTTGGATGCCGCAAGCAACATGACACCGGGAACCT
>JAQTTS010000248.1 GCA_028710655.1 Dehalococcoidales bacterium | reverse complement strand
AAAGGAACACGCGCGGTGAATCGAAGAGGGGTGGACCCCGCCCGAGAATGCGCTCGTTGTGATCCTCACATCATACCTCACGGAGGAGGTGAAATCGTAATGCCTGCCATACTGAAACTGACGAAAGGTGACGATTCAGGAAATTTGACCCTGAAACAGCGAAGGGCCATTACCTGCGTGTTATCCGCACGGACGGTAGAGGAAGGGGTGAAGGCTGCCAGGATCTCAAAGAATCAGTGGTATGTGTGGCTGAAGCAACCCCGCTTCCGTGCAGAATTCGATCAGCTCAAGGCTACCCTTTTCGACGATGCTATATCCCGCCTTCGTGCATGCCTCATGAAGGCCGTGGAGGCCCTTGAGGAGCTTTGCGACAGGAAGATGATGGTTAATCCGCCTACCCGCTTAAAAGCCGCTGTAGCCATTATAGAGATTGTCTCGAAGGCGGACGTTGAATCTGATCTTCAGAGGAGAATCGAGGCACTGGAACAGGCGCAGAAAGGAGAAAAGCCGTGATCGAGATTGTTCGCCTTGCTGAGCTTAAAGCCCTCCTTGAGACCCACAAGCACAGCTCACCGGATCTCATTGAAAGGGCATATCAGGTCAACCGGGAAGTGTCCCAAAATGCCCTAGAAGAGCACAAGGAGCGGTCTATATTGGCCGCCATAACTAAAAAACGGAGGTAGCACACTATGTATTTCACTGTTAAGAGAGTTTTTCATTTCGGTACAACCAAATTTCGTCAGGGTGAAACCTACCTTGTCAATCCCCTGAAGGGCACGCCTACGCCCGACGATCCCGCAGCCAAGCATTGCGCTTTCGGTGAGACTGAAGCAGAGGCCCAAGAGGCCTATCATTGCTGGGTCCAGGGGGGTTGCCGTGGCTAACGAAATTCAATATGACTGGGATACATCGATACCGGACCCGCCGCCCGATGACGAGATATTTCTCGCCGACGAGCCTTCTATGTACGAGAAGATGCCAGCGGGCATACATGAGCTTAAGATGTCCGGCCTTTCACCTTTCTTGATGAAGAAACTCCATGAAGCCCATTCAGCGGGGCACCTAGGGGATACGGCCAGCCACTATGCGAAGGAGTTGGAGGCCGCCGGCGTACTAGACTACTGGACCCTGGACGACTTCAAGGACCTCGCCGACGAGGCCCACGAGAACCGGCACGACAAGGCCGCCCTGGAGACAGTACACGAGAAGATCAGAGAGCTGGTAGGCAACTTCACGATTACAAGGAGAAAGTGACATGGAGACAGAACAAACAGTATTTGACCTTATGCAGCAAAGTTATAACGAGGCCGCCGCGCCCCTGGTAGAGAGGCGACAGGCCTGCGAAGAAAGATCAGCGAAGCGTGCCCTTATAGCCGGACAGATCGAGGCACTAGGGGCAAAGGGCCGCCTTCTCCAGTATGACCTTGATAAAGCCCTGGCTGAAGGCATGGCTGCCCGTGCAAGCGAATTGAGATCCGAGATCGCGTCATACCAGGAGCAGATCAGGAGCCTTGAAGCTGAGTCAGTGGATCTGCTTAAACAGAACACCGACGAGTCACCCGTTCTCGACGCTGCTTTCAAGACCCTTGCAGCTAAGGTACTGAAAGAGAATTACCCGAAGGTGCGCGAAATGTCCATTGCGAAAGTGGAGGAATGTATCAGGTTCATCGAGGACGCATGGAAAGGACTGCTTGCATACGAAAGGGCAACAGCGCCTTGCCTGAGCATCGACCTACACAGGGAAAGGCTGGTACCATCGGAGATCCTCACCGCCGCGGACGAGAAGAGAATTGCCAGCGCCGTTGAATTTTGGTTCGGAGCCGGAAACGGCCGGATGTTAAAAAAATAAAAAGGAGATATCACATGAAATTGAAATTGGAGAAGAGAAGCATCTCAGGAATGCACAGGACAGAAAACAAGGCAAGCGGTTACTCTCACGACGCTTTTGTGTTTCAGGATAAAGCCCACCGTGCAGGGCAGGTATCCGGTGAGGTCTACCTCAACAAGGCCCTCATCACGGAGAAAGGAAAGCCCGTTTCCATCGAGATCGTTTTCGACAAGGAATAACGTATGGCCCGCCTGGTCCTCTGCAATCTTTCATTCTCCATAACCTCCTTTATGGATCGGGCGGGTATATCTACTTACAGGGGCCTGCGTGCTTAATTTGACACCCCAAACCGCTTTCGATATACTCTCGTTGCTATCGCAACCGGGAGAGAAGATGCGGGGTACCATCAGGACAAAAGAACGCTGTCCGAAATGTGGGGAAGACTTCATGCACTACCCGAAGCTGGGTTTTGTCTGTCCTGAGTGCAAGACCGTGCCGAAGAAAGTTTTCATTGACCTGTATCACAAGGGCTATGGCCGGGTTAAGATCTATAGCGACAAGCAAGGCAAAGCCCTGGACACCTATTCCCGCGCCGTAAGTCTTCAGGAGACCATCACCACAGAGTTTAAGACCGGGACCTTCAACCCAGCGAACTACGTCAAGAAGGAGCAGAAGCTATTCTGGTGCAGCACTTTGCTTGATCAGATGCATGCCGACAGGATAGGCGGGATCGCGCCATCGAACAAGAAGGACTATACCCGGATGGTTTTCATCGAGAAGGCATTTTTCGGGACAAAGAACGTGAAGGATATTATCAATTACGATATCATCGGCTTTGACAGATATCTTCAGGAAGTGGGCTACAAAGACAACGGGGGGTACAAAAACCCGAATACCCGAAAGAAAGTAATGCAGCACCTCAAGAGCTTCATAAATTACTGCATCATCGACCGACAGATACCCGGTGTTTCAATGCCGAAGTTTCCGGAACTGGACACCACGGAGCCTGTGATACACTGGCTTAACATGGAGGACCAGCAAGCGATTTATAACGACCATATACCCGATCAGCACAAGCCCATTGTTGCGTTTCTTATGATCTACGGATGCAGGCCAGGCGAAGCACGGGCAATGAAATGCAGGGACGTTGACCTTGCAAACGACTGCTTTACCATATCATCGAGCTTTTCCGGGAAGGTCTACCGCGAGAAGAAGCGCAAGGGCAGGGGGGCCAAGCCTACCGTGAAGCCTATCCATGACGAAATACGGGAGTACCTGGAAGAGCGGGTAAACAACAATCACCCCGAAGCGTGGTTGTTTCCGAACCCCCGGACCGGGGACGCATACCCTCAAAGTGTCCTTGAAAAGATGTGGAGAAGTGTCAGGACGAAAGCGGGGATACCCGAGTATGTTCGCCTGTACGATGCTACACGGCACAGCAGGGCATCACAGGAAGCAAATAAGGGCGTACCGTCTCATACCATTCAAGAACTGCTTGGGCATTCAAACGATCAGATGACAAAACGATATACCCACCTTTCGGTTGAGACGCAAAGAGGAGTACTGAAACAGTTCACCTTAAAAAAGGGGACTGTCCCCACAGTGTCCCTACTCAAAAAACAAGAGTCAGAATAATTAATAATATCAATATGTTATATTGAGGCTATGCGGGTTCAAGCCCCGCCTCCGGCATTAATAACTATCAATAATATCAGTTAGTTACCATCATAAGCGAACATAAGTTTGTGTCCCCAGACTGTCCCCAGAATACCCGAAACGGCATATTTGCCCTGTGGCGCGTTTTTGATGGGGGGGTGCCACTACCTACCCTACCGTACCCCGAAAAACGCAACAGAACCCCCCTTTTTAGTGGTCTGGTTGCCATTGACAGTCCCGGTGATGGTGCTATACTGGAAATACGATGACCGATGATGAACTTAAAGCCAGATTCCCCCGACTGAGCGAAAAGGGCAGGAGCGCATTTCTCAGGTTGGTGGAAATTAGAAAAGAGAAGGTTGCTCTTAAAGCGCTTATTGCGAGGATCGAGTCAAACTCCCTTGACCCGCTCCTGGCGAAACTGG
>JAQTTS010000247.1 GCA_028710655.1 Dehalococcoidales bacterium | reverse complement strand
ATCCAATCTTTAGTATTCATACTCGACATTCTCCTTGAACGGGTAGACACCTTTCTTGGCGAAGACACGGACGCCCCAATAAACGATATTGGCCCAGAAGCGCGGCATCCCGTTGAGGATGCAGAACCGCTTCAGCTCCCGGTCGGCATAGATGCGGGATGAGCGGTCAATCAGGTCCAGGCGCATTAGCTGATAGAGGGCATCGTGCACCAGGGAGGCAATCATGATACTCTTAACATCGGGACAGGGCCCGCTGGCGCCGTCCCAGGCATAATACCGCTTCAGGTGCAGGGCGCCGGTACGGTCGAGCTGGACGAACTCTGTCTCGATATCACCGGCGTAGAACGGCCTGATCTGGCACTGATAGGGCTCTGTCAGCTGGTATTTCCAGCCCTTAGTCTTTAGAAACTTCATTGCTATCCTCCTTGTACGCTATTTATGCACTTCGGGCAGCGCTCTTCGATTTCGGCGTTGCCCTCGCGGTCAATCCGATCAATCGTGAATAATTGCCTGCCGCCACCACCCGGGTACCCAGGCAGAAGTCTGGCCGAGCAGCCGGCTGAACTGGTGATCCAAGATATACGAACTACAGAAGTCGCTCATACTACGGACGCCGCGGCCGGTCATCTGCATCACCGTCTGCATCGTTCTAAGAAGATACCACTTGTTGCCGCCGGGCATCTCCATTCTCGCTTTAACCTGCGGGTCACCCATACTGGGATACGCTACCTTACAGATAATTACCGCGCGACAGAGGTCGTCTGGTAAATCCACACCGCGGTCGAAAGAGGGAGATACCATTACCAGCGGGTCAGAGCTGGCTTTAAACTCTTCCAGCTTCTCATTACGGTTTTCGGAGTCGTGGGTAATCAGCCGGGCTTTCTGGGGTAGGTTCTGCATCATGTAGTCCCGTATAGCGTAGCTCGTAGCATGAACCAGGATTTTATCACCGGCATGATGGTCTATTATGGCGGAGGCCTCCGCCAGCGTCTTCGGCAGCTCAGTTTCCATGGTAGCCCTGGTCAGATTGGCTACCGGCCGGTAATATATCGGCCGGTTCTTCAGAGGAAACGGGCAGTCCATCCTCTTATATCCATAAGAAGGCAAACCAAGGTCTCCGGCCATCATCCCCGGGTCCAGAATCGTGCCACTCATACCCAAGACCTTCTTGGCATGACGGCTAAAATACTTATCCATATAAGGAGATACGATCACAGGTTTGAATACCCACCGTATATCATGATGCTGGTCTTCTTCTTCGTAGAAAATCCAGTCCTCACGAACATCGCTGACGAACATTTTCAGCTTTTCCACGAAAGCATGCATCTTGGCAGCCTGTTTGTGGAGCTCAATATCAATGTCAGACCAATAGCGCTCCGGCCTATCAGACAATCTTTCTTCTATCTTTTCCGCTCTCTCTTCAATCAGAGGCCCCGTATTAGCCGCCCAGATCACCCACTTGTTAACGTCGGCCTGATCTTTTTTCTTGGGCGGCTCCACGTTGAACCTGTCAAGCTGGCTATTAGAGATGGTGAGCTGTATATGAGACATCAGTTCACCCTCAAGGACATCTATTTCGTCACAAATGAGCAGGGTACTCTTGCTGAACCATCCCGGCCCATTGGCTTCCGCCAGAAAATAGCTACAATTGAGAACCGCCAAGCGAGACATGACCGCATCTTTTTTAGCGAGACGGTACGGACAACTATCGAAGAACTTGCACTCGCCACCTCTTCCGTCCTGGCTTTCACCCTTTCTCTTGGCCGTGCAGTCTTCAGCGGTTATCTTGGGGAAGTTATTTTCGTACTTGAGACAGACATAGTTCTTCCGGCCCTTGATAGTGCGGGCACCTGGTTTATGATAGAAATCATCCACCAGCTGGTCCTGCAGCTGCTTGGTGCGGGTCAGGTAGATACAGCGAAACGCCGGAAGTTCAATCTCTTCGTTACGCAACCGGCTGAT
Source organism: Dehalococcoidales bacterium (assembly GCA_028710655.1). The sequence goes on along the minus strand of JAQTTS010000247.1, from coordinate 1,949 downwards.
GACCTCATCAAGAACGTGGGCATCAGCCATCTCCCGGGCCGTACCGGCTCCGATGACGCTCTTACCCACTCCGGTAGGCGCGTCCAGCAGGAAGACGTCTTTACCACCGATCAGCGAGCCGGCGATATTCTGCATGATCTCGTACTGTCCGGCCCACCGTGCCGGGTCACTATAGAACTTTTCGGGAAGCCCCATCTCCATTGGAGTTCTCATTTCTTTTTCTCCAGGCAGGCGTTATGAGCCTCTCGGTATGCCATTGCCAACCTTTATTTTGGTTCGCATCTTATCATGCCGAGTAATCTTCCTCTGACAAATACAGCAGACCCCCAATTTTAGTTTAGGCATATCTACTCCTGTTGACGGAAGAAAGGCGGCTGAGGCGGCCGGGGAAACGTCACCACCTTGAACCCCTGTCGTACACCGGTATCATCCGATGATTCCCACAGACCGTAGGTATCCCGCAGCGTCACCCAGAAGATATTCTGGAGACAGATCGCCTTGTTATACAGCTCGGATACTCTGGCTTCCATAGCTTTAAGCTGCTCTGGCGCCCCAGACCAGTATTTACAGTCAATACGCTGCCTGTCACAGCTCTCCTGAGTTCGCTGCATTATCGTATAAATAGCCTTACAGTCCCGGGTCATATCACCAATCACAATCTCGTTGCTACCCAACGGGGTCGGCGGCTCTAAGAAATCTTTATCCTCATAACAGTCAAGGTCTACCGGCAGCAACCGCATCCAAGCCACTTTGTCTTGCATCATGCCCTCCGTATATTTTCTAACTTTACAATTTATTTGGCACTTGAATTTCCGTAAAAAATCTTGGAACGATTATTGTCGAGCCTAGCTAGCTTCATTTTGGAACGATGGAACGAAAAACACGTTTCTGCGGGACACCCCCTCGAAATGATTTTTCTTGCCAAAATAAATAAATGGCTTGAGGCTAACGCCAGTGAATAATCGTTCCATCGTTCCATCCGTTGAACTACAGTTATTTAAAATCGTTCCTTCGTTCCACTAAAAAGTATTAATGAGGGGGTCATTTCTAGGAACGTGATTTTCGTTCCATCGTTCCAAAATGAGCCTAGCCACGCTCGGAAATAATCGTTCCACATGGAACGATTGGAACGATGCAGTTTTGGTGACTTTTCTAAATTTCGATGTCAGGTTTCTGGTTAAAAAGGTCATCATAATCACCCTTTTCAACGACGTATCTTCTCAGTTGTTTGGCCATAATTTCGGGATCCCAGTCAATGAAGTTAGCCCTTTGTCCCTCAGTGTTACGGCGGCTGGTCTTCTTGATGCGCAGGGAGTTAAGGACCTTGCCGACTTTCTGGGAGCTGATTTCTTTACCGTCGCCGATAGACTTGGCAATCATGCCGGGGCTGACATATTCGTTACCATGTATCATCATTAGGGAGAACATGGTATTGATGATGCGGCCCTGGTCGGCGTCGGAGCGTTTGTTCAGTAGCTCTTTCTGGTAGAAATTCATGAATTGTTTAAAGCGCTCCAGAACATCCGGGTACGCGATAAATGGTACTGCGAAGGGCAGACCGATTTGTTTTAGCCGGGGCTCAATATTGCCCAGGTCTATTTTTTCCATGTCTTCGGGGTTGGTGGTAGTCATGTGCCTGAACCGATAGAGCAGCAGCTTATTGCGTATTTTGGCAGCTTCATCGTAAAACTTCCTGCCCAGTATGGGTGGTATATCTGTGCGGTCTGTTTCTGCCATTTCGACAGTCAGGCAGCGTGCTTCCAGAGCGATATCCTCAAAGGTGAAACGGGTCGCGAATACTTTGGGTCCGTAGACGGGTAGTATCTCCAGACTGTCCGGGGCGTCTTTCATACACCTGATTACAGGTCTAAAGCGCTCGAAGCCGCAGTTCAGTATCTTCGTAACCTCTGATGTCTCGTCCGACTTTTGCAGGTCGGCCTCTTCCATTA
>JAQTTS010000246.1 GCA_028710655.1 Dehalococcoidales bacterium | reverse complement strand
AGCTTCCTTGAGCAGGCTGGAGCTCAAGAACTGATACTTCAGGTCTGACATCAGACAGACTATCTCTATCTCGGGGTATAGCGTTTTTTGCATCATGGCCAGGTCGAACTCTCTTTCGAAGTCGGCACTCATTCTCAGTCCGCGTACTATGGTCTGTGCTTGCATCTCCTTGGCAAAGCTGACTGTCATTCCACTAAATACCCGTACGTCGACGCGCGGCAGAGCAGTAATTGATTTCTGCACCAGTTCCAATCTCTCGTCGGTAGTGAAGAGGAGGTTTTTGGATGGTCTATCGTAAATGCCGATAACCAGCTTCTCGAAGAGCTTAGACGCCCTGGCGATGATGTCAAGGTGTCCGTTGGTTACGGGGTCGAAACTGCCCGGGTAGATGGCGGTAATCAAGACCTGCCCTCCTTCTCATAAATGGAAATACAGCTATCACCATGGCGGCGCTCTTTAATAAGGTTCAGTGTACCGTAGCTCGTATCCAGGTGAGTACGAGGGGAGTGTGTTACCACTACAATTGTTGCTGCCCCGACCAGTTTAGAATCGGCCAGTCGGGCTACCAGCTTACCTATGGAAGGATTAGAATAGGGGGGATCTATCAATATAATACTATACTCCTTATCCAGAAAGAGAGTTGCTTTGCCGACATCACGGCAGTAGATATGTGCCTGTTCGATAAACCTCGTCTTTTCCAGATTCTGTTTAATTATATCACAACAGTGTGGTTCACGCTCAACAAAATCAACCCACCCGGCGCCGCGACTTAAAGCCTCGATACCCATGGCACCGCTACCGGAGAACAAATCAAGTACTCTTCTCCAGTCATTGGTGACCGTCTCCAGGATAGCAAAAATCGCTCCCCGTACCAGATCTGTCGCCGGACGAGTAATACTAGCATCCTTCGGTGCTTTCAGTCGATGTCCCTTTGCTTTACCAGCGATAACCCGCATTTACCGAATAAATTATTAGGGTATCTTTGACCTGCTCTTCTATCAGGTATTCGCAGGACTATTTGGTGGAACCTGCCCTAAAAAGCCGGGGAACCATTCTTTATCTAACCCGAGACTACATTCTAGATGATACGAGACAAATTATCAAGCAGGTTTACAATTGGAGTAGCCCTTTTTCGCGTTATGCCGCAACCGGTTCGGCCTCTTTCCCGGTTCTGGTAAAATCGGCAAGAGTATGCTGCGGACATTCCTCAACACACTTAAGACAGAGGGTGCATTTCTCCTGGTTGAACTCGGGAAGAGCGGTATCCTTGTTCCAATCTATCGCCTCATATTCACAGGCCTTAAAGCACTTGCGACAGTGGATGCAACCGAAATCACACCTGTCGCGGCCCGGGATGCTCTTTAGTGGTTTGTAGCTACAGAGAAAGGCTATCTTGGTTCCCGCGGGGACCAGTTCAATGATTTTCTGAGGGCACTCGGTAACACAAAGTCCGCATCCAGTGCATTTCCCGGTATCTACAATGGCGACGTTTTTCTCCGGGTCGATGGATATGGCGTTTTGGGGGCATACCTTACCACAGTCATTGAACCCCAGACAGGCATAGGGACACTTCTTATATCCGCTGAGAAGCTGGGCCGCTCCCTTGCAGGTTAGGGCTCCGGAGTAGCCGTAGACGACCTCGGAGTTACCGGTGCAGCGAACGACGGCTTTCTTGCTCATCTCGGTTGCATCAAGGGTTATACCAAGTATTTTCTCCAGCTGTTTCAGTCTTTCGGTGTCCTGAAGTTCCGAGGAGCATGGTGTCTTCATTACCAGGTTGGCATCCTTGGCAATTGCTTGGGCATAGCCGAAACAGCCGGCATATCCGCAGGCGCCGCAGTTTATCCCGGGCAGGATAGCATTAATCTTTTCCGTTTCTTCAAGCCCTTTTACCTTCTGGGGGATCTTAATGTAGACGAAGAATATTACCAGTCCGCAGACTAGCCCGATGGCGGTGAGGATACCTATAATCATAGCCCCTTTGTCCTCTACTTATTATGTGATATTGCGTCGCCCGTTTATAGCATTCCCCCAAATCCTTGGAAAGCAAGGCCGAGCAGCATAGCGGTAAAAAATGCTATTGGCAGTCCTTTCATCGACTTGGGAATGTTGGCCAATTCCAACTTTTCCCTGATGCCTGACATCATGGCCAGAACAAGGGTAAAACCGAGTCCACCGCCAAGCGCAGCCACGACGCTGCCGGTGAAGGAATAGCCCTGTGTTGCATTGATCAGGGTAATACCGAGCACAGCACAGTTCGTGGTAATCAGCGGCAGGTATATCCCGAAGGCGAAATAGAGATTGGCATTGGTCTTCTTGATGAATAGTTCGAGAATCTGCACCAGCGTGGCTATCACCAGGATATAGATGACGATGTCCATATACTCGATGTCGTAAGGAACCAGGATATAGTGACGAATAAGCCAGGTGGCGACGGAGGAAACAGCCATCACGAAGGTGACGGCTACTCCCATACTGATGGCACTGGTTATTTTCTTGGAAACACCGAAGAAGGGGCAGAGACCGAGAAACCTCACCAGTATGAAGTTGTTGATAAGGACCATGCCGATGAAAACAGCGGCTAACTCGCTCATTCTTTAATCACCCCCGTCCTTTTGAACAGCGCCATTATCAGTCCTATTAGCAGGAATGCACCCGGGGGCAGGATGAAGATTACTATCGGGTGCTCCTTGAGGACAGGCAGGTCAAAGAGGTGGGTGCCGAATACTGCCAGGTTGCCGGTACCCAGTATCTGCCTCAGGAACGATATGAGGAGCAGGGCTAACATAAAACCGACGGTAATACCTAACGCATCAGCGATTGAGTGCAGTACCGTGTTCTTGGAGGCAAAAGCTTCAGCCCTGCCGAGTATGATACAGTTCACCGTAATCAGGGGAAGAAATATCCCTAAGGACTCGTAGAGGTCGGGGACTTTGGCATGAAATATCAGACTGACCACGGTAACCAGCGCGGCAACAATGACGATAAAGATGGGAATCCTGGTGATATTCGGGACAAACCTCCGTATCAGAGATATTATTACATTCGATCCTATCAGTACGATGAGAACTCCCAGGGTCATCCCCAATGCGTTATCGATTGAGGTGCTGATGGCTAACGTCGGACATAAACCTAGGACAAGCACAAAGACCGGATTACAGAGGACTAACCCTTTGGCAAACTCCTTGCCGAATCTACCCATCTTTATCCCCCTTCCTCACTAGCCTTGATTAACTTGACCTTCTCCATAGCAGTAGCCCTGACGGCGTCAATGACGGCCACGGAACTTATCGTAGAACTGGTTATGGCGTCTATTTGCCCCCCATCTTTCCGGAGGGCCACATCGTTAATATTCAGTCCGGCAAACCTGTCGGTGAAAGAAGGCTCGGTTATTCTGGTACCCAGGCCGGGTGTCTCACTATGCGAAATGATGGTAATACCCTTCAGTGTCGTGTCGTGCTCAAGCCCGACCAGAATATCAATATTACCCCCGTACCCCTTTCCGATGGCAATAAAGGCATAGCCGATCTCATCCTCATCCCGGTAGATGGTATAGATATCGTCGCTAAGCTCATATCGACTCATCTCGGGAAACATTTCAGAAAGCATGATCTTCGTCTGGGCTTCCTTCTGGGCCTCAATCTCACCCCGGGTCATGCGGTCGGTATAGGTGAGCGCGGTCACCGAGATGGCCACTACTGCAGTTAGAACAATTACGGGGAAAGCCTTTTTCAGAAACTCCTTAGCCGGCACCTTCCACCTTCTTTATCAGACCATATGGCCTTATCTTAATGTAGCGGTCAATGAGGGGCGTAATCGCGTTCATAAATAGGATGGAATAGCAGACCCCCTCCGGCATACCGCCGAAACGCCTTATCAGCATGGTTAATACCCCGAGAGCAAGGGCGAAGA
>JAQTTS010000245.1 GCA_028710655.1 Dehalococcoidales bacterium | reverse complement strand
CCTGCCGGGATGCTCCTTCACCGCGCCGGTGAAGGCGCCCTTGGCGTGACCGAACAACTCGCTCTCCAGCAGTTCATTGGGAACCGCCGGACAGGAGACGATCATCATCGGCTTCTTCGCGCGCAGGCTCCAATTGTGAATGGTCCGGGCAAAGATCGATTTGCCGGTGCCGCTCTCTCCACGAAGCAGGATGATTGCATCAGAGAGCGCCGCCCGCTGGAGGGTCTCGATGATCCGCTGCATCTCCGGATTTCCACTCTGCATCATGGATTCAGGAGCGAAACGGCGGCGATCCTCCTTGAGGACGGCAATCTCGTTTTCCAGATCGCGGATGTGCCCCAGGGTCCGGATCAACAGCCGTACCTGGGCGCTGGTGAAGGGTTTCTCGATATAGTCGGCGGCCCCTCGCCGCATCGCCTCGACCGCCGTTCCGATGGTCGCATTGGCGGTGATCACCACCACCTTCATCCATGGAGTTTCAGCAAGCAGCGGGGGAATAAGGTCCATGCCGTTCTCCCCCTCCAGCCGGAGGTCAATGAAGGCGATATCGAATGAGTTCCGTTTCGCTTCCCGCAGCGCATCTTGGGATCCAGCGACCGCGACAACTCTGTGACCTTCGGCCTCCAGGCAATAGGAGAGGGTTTTGCGGATGTTGCTCTCATCATCAACGATGAGGACATTGAGTACGCCACAGGAAGAGGTCATCGTCCGGCCGCATCGACTAAATAATTGAGTAATGCCCGGGGAGACAGCAGCTTCCGGGCGTTCTGCCGCCGGAAGGATGGGGCAATCCGGCACGGCAAAACAATGCTGATCAACACTACCATGTTTTTCTCCTCTTCTCCATATCTACTCTTGGGGGAGAGACAGGGCAGGGAATCGGCGGGTGGATCATTGACATCCGGCAAGAAGCGGAATGTCCTGTTTCTCCTCTATGGATCGATTGAACCATGGCTCAACAAGACCAGGCTGCGAACGATCAGCCTCAACAGAATATTTTTCCACCGAGATCAATATTGCCAATGTTTTTTTCGTTGTTTTTGGGGTGATGCTTGAGGCATGATACAGATAAAATTTAGCGGTCTGAAGTGGGGAGAAATGAGACATCGTGAAAACTGGATAATAACCTGTTTGAAATTATCCCCGTATGGCGGTTCCGGTTGTTAGAATCGAGCTTCTCGCTGATCACAAGGAGGCGATACCGCTGTTGAGACAATGGTTTGAGACCGAATGGCCATCCTTTTACGGATCATTAGGTCCAGGTGACGCTTTATATGATCTCCAGAGCTTCGATCGCAAAGACAGCCTACCAATAGGAGTGGTGGCGCTATGCGATGAAAGGGTATGTGGGTTTGCCGCCCTGAAAGCAGAGTCCATAGCCAGTCACCGCCATCTTTGTCCGTGGGCAGTTGCAGGATTAGTCGAGCCATCAATGCGAGGAAAGGGCATAGGCTCAAAACTGCTTAACGCGCTCGAAGAACACGCTCGCAGGTTGGGTTTCCACCAAATTTTCTGTGCGACAGGCACCGCAGAATCTCTGCTGTTGCGGGGCGGTTGGCAACTTTTAGAGCGTACTGTCCACGAAGGGAATGAGCTTGGCATCTACCGCAAGAACCTCTAACCAGCCGATCCACCAAACTGCTCTGTGGGACGAACATGGAAAAGAGTGGGGTTGGAGCGGAGTGACTCTTGTCAACGGGAGGATGGTTTGCTCCGTATATTTACGATATATCTTCAGTTCCCATTCTTACCGGCACATTGAGGTTGCCGGTTGCCATCCTAACCCCTATTTGACTTCTTTTTCCTCCGCAACGTATACTTGAAATATTAAAGATCAAGTTTGTGTCGGACTCAAGCCCTGAATCTGGTACATCAGGAAAATAGGGAAATCGGCATGTATGGCCGGAGTACAGGGGTGATTGGTTTTTAATGCTTGTCTATGGAATGGCGTAAAAGGAGGGAAAAGGATGAAATATGTCATATACCCCGTTGTGATTCTCACAGTTTGTCTATCGATCTCCCTGGCCTCTGCACAGAACAAGGTGGTGGTCGTGCCGCTTGGGGGCAAGAAATGCACTAGCCCCATGGAAAACAGCTTTACCAATTCCATCGGCATGACCTTCAATCTCATTCCTGCCGGGACTTTTACCATGGGCAGTCCGGACGGCAGCGACGAACCGGCTGAACCTGGTCGATTCTCGAATGAGACCCAGCACCAGGTTACTCTGACCAAGCCATTCTACATGCAGGTCACGGAGGTGACGCAACAGCAGTGGCAGGAGGTTATTGGGAATATGCCTGCAACATCCAACATCGGTGATGAATATCCGATAGAAACGGTCAACTGGTTCGAGGCGGCTTATTTTGCCAATGCGTTGTCGCAGAAGGAAGGACGCAGTCAATGCTATACCCTGACCGGTTGTTCCCCTATCCCTGGAAATGATATGGAATGCACGGGGTTGGGTATCAACGCCAACTGCACAGGCTACCGCCTGCCGACAGAAGCCCAGTAGGAGTATGCGGCCCGGGCTGGCACCACCACCGCCTATGCCAATCCCTACAGCTTTGATGCCACCAACACGGTAGTTGATGGGAATTTTAACTCCAACCTGGCGGCCATGGGGTGGTATGTATGGAACAATACAATAAGCGGATATACAAGCGGCACCAAGCCAGTGGCGCAGAAGCAGGCCAACCGCTGGGGCCTGTATGACATGCACGGTAATGTCTATGAATGGTGTCAGGACGGGTATGCTGACTATCCTGCTGGACCTGTTACCGACCCGCAGGGTTTTAATTACCACTTTATCGACGTGGTTCGTGGCGGCAGTTGGAGCAACGAAGCCAGGTACGAACGTTCGGCGTACCGGTACGGCGCTTTTAAAGGCTACCGCTTCTACGACCTGGGCTTCCGGCTTGCCCTCCCTCCAGGTCAGTGAGCTGGTTTCGGAAGCGGAGTGGGAGAACAGACTGGCACATCCCGGAAAGACGGAGGGTGTCTGCGATGGGGTGATTTGTTACGTAGAGTTACGATGGACCTTCAGTCTCCTTTAAAGACGTCACGATGCGATTGCCGGTGGCAGTATAATCTTCTTTGACTTCCAATTTGTCGTAATTGTATAATTGGTAAGGGAGATCAAATCCCCAAGAAAAAGCCAAACCTGCCGGAAGGCAGGGACGGAAAGCCAAGGGTCTTTCAAGACAGCCGGGTTGCCATGAAATTGGTCATCCGGCTTTTTTTATGATCTGCCGCTGAGGCCGCCACGGCGAGGATCGTTAAACACATTATAATAACAAGATATTATCAATTTCAGGCAAATACGGCTCTCCTGACTGGTGGATGATCGCCAATATGGAGCAAAGGAAATGATGGATATTCCAAACAAAATGACAGTGCGGGCTGTGATTGTCGTGACTGCGGGCTGTGCAGGACCTGCATGGAGCGCGGTTTTGCATCTATCACCTTACGGGAGAGGTGCAGTATGTCGTTGACATTGATGAAAAAATTGAGACCTGGTGCTGACTTGTTGTTCCTTTTATTGGTCCTGCCGTTCTGCATAGTTTCTTTCTTTCCTGGTGCGACTTTTTTCCCGGAACCGGCAAAGGCCCAGGTTGATCCGCCGCTTGTTGTCTCGACCACTCCTGCCGACGGCGCCGGGGACGCGCGCCTCGATCTTGAATCCGTGGCCATTGTGTTCAACAGACAAATGAATGCGGGCTATAGCATAACCTCCAACTTCCCGGCCTATTCCGTTTTCTGGTCTGCGGACCAGAAAACCTGCACCCTGCGCAGAAACGATTTGTCAACCCCCTTGCAGACGGGCATGACCTACTTTTTCATTTTGAACAGGGAGGGGACACCAAAAAGTTTTCAGGACCTTTCCGGAATCCCGTTGGACGAATACTCATTCTCCTTTACCACTGTGGCAA
>JAQTTS010000244.1 GCA_028710655.1 Dehalococcoidales bacterium | reverse complement strand
CTCCCTTTTATCCCGGGCGGAATTAAAAACCTGAACTCCAGCCCTTACCGTACCTGAATAGACCCTTAAATAGACCAATCTGCCCATAAAAGGATCGGTAACCACCTTAAAAGCAAGTGCGCAAAAGGGAGCATCGTCCTGAGCCGGACGGGTCACTTCATCCCCTTTCTTGGTACCAACGGCCACTACCGGCGGCACATCCAGCGGAGAAGGAAGATAGTCCGCCACAGCATCGAGCAGCAACTGAATCCCCTTGTTCCTCAAGGCACTACCACAGAGAACAGGCACTCCCTTATTGGCCAGGGTCACTTTTCTTAAGGCTGACCTCAACATTTCAGGGGTAATATCCTTCCCGTCAAGATAGGCCTCCATAACTTGGTCATCAACCTCAGCCACTTTCTCGATTAACTCCTTACGAAACTGGCTGCACCTTACCCGCTCCGAATCTGGAACAGGCATCTCCTCCGGTTCTGAATCAGGATTACCATCAAAACACAATAATTTATTTTCTACTACGTCAATAACACCCGCAAACGACGACTCAACGCCCAAAGGCAGCTGTACCACCAGGGGATTGGCTTTCAAACGTTGTTCAATCATAGATAAGACACGTCTAAAGTCAGCACCAATCCGGTCCATCTTATTGATAAAGCAAATTCGGGGTACGTGGTACCGGTCAGCCTGGCGCCAGACTACCTCCGACTGGGCCTCAACCCCGGCAACACCATCAAAGACTACCACTCCTCCATCAAGTACCCGCAGACTGCGCTCGACCTCAGCAGTAAAATCAACGTGACCTGGAGTATCGATGATATTTATCCGATGCTCCCTCCACAAGCAGGTAGTAGCCGCCGCCATAATCGTAATGCCCCGCTCCCTCTCTTGATCCATCCAATCCATCACGGCAGTCCCTTCATGCACCTCACCAATTTTATAGGTGCGCCCGGTGTAGTAAAGTATTCTTTCCGTGACGGTAGTCTTACCGGCATCAATATGAGCGATAATAGCTATGTTTCTTATACGGTCTAAGGGAAAATTTCTCGGCTTAGCCATATCCTCTACTCTACACTTTACTGGTATTGAGTTATTCACCAAAGTACCGGAGCAACTAATCTTAATTACCCCCTCACCAACGATAATGGGCAAAGGCCTTGTTAGCCTCGGCCATCTTATGGGTATCTTCTCTTTTCTTGACAGTTACACCCTGTCCTCTAGCAGCATCGCCAAGCTCAGCCGCCAGCCGCTCCGCCATAGGCTTACCTTTCCTGGCCCTAGTCGACTTTGCCAGCCAGCGTAAAGCCAGGGAAAGACCACGATCAGAACGCACCTCTATCGGCACCTGATAGGTAGCACCACCAACCCGGCGCGCCTTGACCTCAAGCAAAGGAATGGTATTCTTCAGCGCCTGCTCTAAAATAGACACCGGATCCTTTGAATCCTGCTGCTCCAGAATCTGCAGGGCACCATATACAATTTTCTCCGCTTTACTCTTCTTGCCGTTCAGCATTATCCGGTTAATCAACCTAGCCACGTTAACACTGCTATACTTGGCATCAGGAGTCAGCTCTTTTCGAATAACTCGGGATCGCCTTGGCATATTACCCCCTTAAATCAGGCAACCTCAGCCGTCGCTTTGGCTCGTTTACTTCCATACTTACTACGACCCTGGCGGCGATTAGATACGCCGCTGGCATCCAGGGCTCCACGGACGATATGATACCGGACACCAGGCAAATCTCTCACCCTGCCACCACGAATCAGGACTACCGAGTGTTCCTGCAATTCATGTCCCTCGCCGGGAATATAGGCCAGTACCTCCATGTGGTTAGACAGACGCACCTTAGCAATCTTACGCAATGCCGAGTTAGGCTTTTTCGGGGTAGTGGTTTTGACATAGATACAAACCCCACGCTTCTGCGGAGAGCCTTTTCCGACCACCCTCTTATTCTTCAGGGAATTATAGATAAAACGTAATGCCGGCGTCCTGGTCTTCTTGGTGACCTTCTTACGCCCCTTACGAATAAGCTGATTGACTGTAGGCAACTATTTCCTCCTATATCCCCACAATTTTAATGGATGAGCTTTAGCTCATCCATTAAGATACAAACGATAGACTGAGCAGTAAAGCCCAATCTATCCTCTCTTATCTATAACCGCCGAAAGCTAACGTATGAGTCTAACACAGCCAGAAAGGAAATGTCAACATCCATACAGAGGATATTCCAGGCATTTCCCACCCTAATCCCCGGCATCTTCTCGTCCCGACTAAGGAAATGGCAAGAGAATACCCCGAGAATATAGCTAGTCTATATTCTCGTTCTGGTAGGCACCATGATAGCCCTCTGTCTCTCCACTCAGCCACAGGAAAACGAGCTGAACGACCCTGGCATTCTTCTGTAAACGAAATCCCTGTGAATTATATTCCACCATCAGCGATTGGGAACGGCCACAGTAGCCGGCATCCCATACCGCGGTCCCCACGGTAACCCCGCAACGGAGCAGGCTCGACCGGGGTCTGGCCAATGCCATAACATTGTTGGGCAGATGGACAATCTCATTATAGGTAATCAGGTAGCTGCCGGGTATTAAATCAATAAAACCCAGCCTGTCGAACGCCAGTGGGGCTAACCCCGGCAACTGCCTCTCGGCGTTCTTCACCGCTATTTTCCCCGACGATTCAAGTAAGGCCACCTCACGTAGGGTCAGATCAATACCGTTCGGCTGGATCTGCTCATCAAGGTTCAGATAGCCCTCGACCAGGGGCGGTTTCTGCTCAAGCAACTTATTGATTTCTTGTCGTGATAAAACGGCTGACATCACAAAACTTCCCTCCACTTACTAATCATCAAGAAACCGCCACGAATCGCAGTATTGTTCATCTTCGCCCAAAACGGGGAATCCACATCGGCACTCTTTTCATATATTGTTCGTAATCCTTGCCGAAGCGTTTGAGTAATAACTTCTCTTCATGCCGGGAGATATAATATAAAAACGTAACCGCAGCAGCCCAGACGCCGAGAGCAGCCAACGACATGTTTAAAACCAGCAGACCGAGGTAAAGAATTATTTCGGCAAGATAAATTGGATGGCGGACTATGCTGAAGACACTCCTGTTGATTACCGATGGTTCATCCCGCTTTTCGCCGAATACTATAGACAGACCCCTGCCAGCCAATAAAGCCGCCAGCCCGAGAATAACGGCCCCGACAGGTATTCTGACAGCAACCGGTACATACTGATTTAGAAATGTAGAGTAATTCAAAAAAAAGGAATCGGATATCCAGACTACCGAAAACAGGCAGGCTATTATTATTTGGCCTCTGTCACCAAGTCTGTGTTCTCCGGTGAGGTCATCCCGCTGCTGCCTTGCTTCAACTGTCCGGTGCCAATGGCACATGTCGCTCATTTTAACATCTACTATCCGGGGTGCTTTAAGTGCGATTTGATCGCTTTTCTGGTTTCTTTTACGATTGCGTCGTGACGCCTTTTATCTGTCCTTACGGCAAAGGAATCAACGACTATTCCGGAACGCTTCTCCACCTTTAAAGTAATATTCCTGACCGCCTTCCTATATTCCTCACCACCCATAGTGAAGAAAACGATTACCTTCCTATTCTTGAAATCAGTACTGCTAATAAAAGCATTTATTGCCGGCACCGGCCTTGATGCCCAGATAGGGGAACCCAGGAATATCAAATCGTAGTCACGTAAGTCCAACGCAATCGGTTTTATCTCACTGCACTTGTCCCTGAAGGCCGCAAAACCACCGGTCATATAGGCAAGAAACCTGTTTCTCTTCTTTGTTTCTTCCACTCGGCAAAGGTCTGCTTTCAGCTCCTCCGCAATCGTTTTCGCTGCCATTTCCGTGTTACCAGATAGCGAATAGAATACTACAAGCGTTTTCATAGTACCTCCTCGGCAACATTGGGAACAGCTGAATTTAA
>JAQTTS010000243.1 GCA_028710655.1 Dehalococcoidales bacterium | reverse complement strand
GACGCTGCCTACGGCGATGAAGATATAACGCCCGCTGAGGAGGAGCATTGCCATTGAGGCGAACATTACTAAAGCAATTATCTGTATACTCACGGTAACGGCTTTCCTCGAATAGTTGCCATGTCTCTAATGAAGCAGGATATTCCTTGCAGGAGCAGCAGGAAGACCCCGATCGCTACGGTAATCTTGATGGGATATAGCGGGGGGCGCCAGGGGCTGCCGCTGTGCTGCAGCATTTGCGTTGACAGCATGGCGTGTTCGGTACAGGCTATTACCGTAGTGACTAAATAGATAGCCATGAGAGCAAACATGGCAGCGTCTATGATCGCTCGCTTCCGTGGCGACCATCGGGAGTAGAGAATATCCATCCTGACCATGCCGCCGCTGAGAAGAGCGTACCCGCCGCCGACAATGAAATAAGCCCCGAAGAGAAACTGCGACACTTCAATAGACCATACGGTGGGCATGTTGAATCCGTACCTTCGAATGGCTTCAACGAGCAGGATGCTGATTATGACCAAGACGACATAACCGACTCCCACTCCCACCTTCCGGTTCATCGTATCGATATATCGTACGTAGTTCGCTAATACCCTGGGCATTTCAACTCCTTGAATAAGCAATCACCACAATCCCCTCCTCCCCCGGTTGGGGTTTTTCATCCGGGGGAGGAGGATCATTCCGCGAACAATTTTCCTTGCTTATAACCATCGCTACCGTGATCGGGTAGCGGTTATAGCGCTTTTACACGCTCCAGAAGGTCTTTGATCGGTTGCGTGTCCAAGCTGTAGGCGCGGTGCGTCCAGTTCATTTCCTCCAGCTCAAGCTGGTACTCAAGTAGAATCTGGATTCCCTGAGCGTTCCGTGCGTCCAGAGTCGCTAGCCGGTACCACTCATCCAGCTCATGCTCGTACAGCTTCTGGATCGACTCGTCATCCAGGGTTATGATATGCTCCCAGTTCTTGATGTCCGTGCTCTGACCGTTGAACCTCTTGATGTAACAGTGTTCGCTCATGTGCTCGGTAGCGCAGGTGACAATAGCCTGGATATCGGAGGGCAGCGAGTCCCATAGTTCCTGGTTCATCAGTATTGACGAGTTACAGCAGTCGACCAGACAGGGCATTACTATATACGGGTAGACCTCGTATAGCTTCATGCCGGTGTATTCGGTTGCCCCGGCCCAGAAGAGGGCGTCGACAACGCCGGTCTGACCGGTCAGGTAGAACTCTTCAACGGGGAAGACCACTGTTGAACAGCCGGCCCCGACAAAGGGAGGAGCCATCGGACCGGTGGCGTTCATCTTCAAACCCTGAAAATCCGAATAGCCTGTAATCGGCTTGGTCGCGATTACGTTGAAGGGATCGGTCATGGCGTTTCTGATGTAGTGGACGCCGATATCAGCGTAGGAGTCAGCGATAAGCTCACCCAGACCACGTCTGGTTATCAGACTCTGCATCTCGGGGGGACAGGCCGACTCAAACGGCATGCCGCACTCGATGTCCCTGAAGAGCGTCTCGGCACCGGCGGTAGAGTACCACCAGCCGATGTCAATGGTGCCTGACCGAACTGCGGCTACTACTTCACCCTCCGGGACCAGCTCACCGGGTTCATAGACCGTGGCTTCGATGCGCCCGCCGCTCATTTCATTCAGAATATCAGCGTAGTTTAATCTCATATCCTCTTCGGTGTCCGGAGCACCAAAGGGGCTGGTGATGCGCCATGTGTATATCGGCAGGTCCTGTGCCGGTTCCGGCGTTGGTGCCGGCGTCGGTTCTCCCGGGGTAGGAGTGGGTGTCGGTTCCGGTGTCGGAGCTTGACTGGTACAGCCGGTCGTCAGCGGTATGGCGATTGCCATCACTACTACCAGGGATACGCCGATCATGATCTTTATCAGTTTCTTGTTTTTCATTAAAATTACAAATCTCCTTTCTGAACCTGTAATCTGCTTCCGTCATTGAACCTTGCTACATAGACTACCTCCTGCCATCAGCATCAGCCATCAATATGATCCTGGGTAATGTCCGTAGCCGATTTATTTGATATCCGTCAAGGTAATTTGCAATCGAATTGCTTTTTGGCCCCCAATAACCCCATACGGTTCGGCGCTACTGATAAGCAGCGCCGAACCACCAGTCAGTAAGGAGGTTGAAAAGCAAAGTCTACCCTTAATAATCTGGTATTACCGTACGAATTTACGAATATCTTCTCATATAATGGCTCCTGTTGGAATCGTGGGTTTGGGTTAATTTTGGGTAATGGTTTTTGGGTAATGGTTTTTGTTATATCGAGGAGCCAGTCATCGTTCCGTAAATCCGGTAATAGGTGCGTATCGGTAATATTTCTGGAGGGTGTATCATAATGGTAGGTCGGCAATGATAACGGTGCCTTGACCTTTTCCGGAGTGAATGCTCAGTCTCCCGTTGAACAGGTGCACCCTTTCCTGCATGCCCATCAGCCCCAGTTTACCGTCGCGGGCGAAACTACTGAGTATGCCGGGTACCTCGAAACCCTGTCCGTTATCGGTGACTTTGAGCCTGACGATCTCGTTGTAGAAGGCGATATCTATTACGACCTTGGTCGCTTTAGAATGTTTTACCGCATTTCGTAGCGCCTCCTGCGTAATGCGAAATAGTATTATCTCTTTTTCGGGTAACAGTCGTTTTTCGTGACCGGTGATATTCAAACTGCATTCCAATATCCCCTGATCGATCACCTCATCACTGAGCAATGCCAGCGAGGGGATCAACCCGAATTGGTCCAAGAGCCCGGGGCGCAGATTATGGCTGAATCGGCGTACTCCTTCCAATATCACGTCAACCTCGGAACGAAGCTGCTCTAATCTCTCGACTGTACTCTTGGTTAATCTTTCATTCATCAGGATCACATTAATCCTGTTGTACAGATTGGCGATCAACTGGGCCGTCTCGTCGTGTAGCTCGCGGGAGATTCGTTTGCGCTCTTGTTCTTGGGCAATGGTTGTTTCCCTGATGTAAAACTCCAGGTCTTCCTTGAGCTGATTGTGTTCGGTGATATCGGTGAGTATGCCGTCGTATCGTATGATATTGCCTTCTTTATCTTTGATGGGCACACCGTGGTCCCGAATCCACCGCATCTGTCCGGTGTTTTTATGGACTACCCTGTATTCGCAAATAAACTCCCTCTTCTTTTTACAGGCTTCGATGTAAGCCTTGGCCGCGCATTCCCTGTCTTTGGGATGTAGCGATTGCAGCCATGTATCAGAGTTTTTATAGCAATCTTGAGGCGAGTATCCTGTCCAGTCCTGATATCGGTCTGATATAAAAATCGACGTGTTTTTCTCGTCGGGCAGGCTGGAATATATTACGTCGGGGATGTTCTTGATCAGGGCTTCGTATTTCTCCTTGAGTTCTTTGATGTGTAGCTCGGCCTGCTTGCGCTCGGTGATATCGGAGAGTACGCCGCTGGCATACTTCTTGCCGTCCTCGTCGTAGGTAACTACGGCCCTGTCGTGTATCCAGACCCACTCCCCGTCCTTTCGCCTGAAGCGGTATTCAATATTGAAGGTCTTGTCCTTTTCGAACAGGGCGTTGTTGGCAGCTACGTATTCTTTGACATCGTCGGGATGAACCCGATCGATCCAGTTGAGATAGGGGCCCATGGCGCATTCTTCTTCTGCGGTATAGCCGGTAATCGCTTCCACATTTTCGCTGATGTATATGATGTAGTTGTTGCTATCTATCTTCCACAGTACGTCCGGGATGTCCGATACCAGTAAATGAAACTTGTCTTCTCTTGCCGATATCTTGGAACGCGATGTCCCGTTCCTGCTGCGTGTACCTTTACTGATTTCTATGAATCTTCCTACGGTCTGTTCTTCTTCTGTTTGCTTGCTCTGCATTTTCACTTACATCCAGGTTCGGTAGCGATAAATTTAGTGCCGTGATGTCAAATAAAAAACCTGTCTTTATAGAGTGTTAC
>JAQTTS010000242.1 GCA_028710655.1 Dehalococcoidales bacterium | reverse complement strand
CCGGCAGGCTGGCCATGTGAGTCGGGAAGACCTCGATATGAACTGCCAGAGCGGTAATACGACCGCCATAGCCCATGGGACCAATACCCAGTTTATTCACTCGCTCGAGAATTTCGCGTTCCAGCTCAGCAGTCTCGGTATCGGGATTAGGCTCACCCACCTTGCGCAGCAACGCCCGCTTCGCCAGCATCATCGCCTTTTCTACAGTCCCTCCGATACCAACGCCGACGATAACCGGAGGACAGGGATTGCTGCCTGCTTGATCAACAACATTGACCACAAAGTCAATCACTCCCTGGCGGCCCGGCGCCAGGGATAACATAGCCAGGGACGACATGTTCTCCGCACCGCCGCCCTTGGGCTTGGCAATAATCCTCAGCTTATCACCGGGGACGATATCGGTATAGATAATAGCCGGGGTATTATCCTTGGTATTAACCCTGGCGGAAAAAGGCCGGCTCACCATCGACTTACGCAGATAGCCCTGGGTATAACCATGCCTCACTCCCTCATTGATCGCCGCATAAAGATCGCCACCGACGATGTGGACGTCCTGCCCCAGCTCCAGAAAGACCACGGCGTCTCCGGTATCCTGGCAAAGAGGGATCCGCTCCTTAGCCGAGATATCGGCATTCCTCAATATAATATCCAGTACTTCACGTCCGGTCGGCGATTCTTCGGCCTGTCGCGCCCGCTCGAGGGCATTCAACACATCGTCAGGGAGGATGTAACAGGCCTCCTGAAAGAGCCGCGATACCGTACCGGTTATTTCTTTGGCATCAATCTCTCTCACCGTAATTCTTACCCCTGCTTCCTTTATCAGAAAAAGTTCACCATAACTTAAAACTGTAAACTAAAAAAGAGCCGACCGCTTATCCGGTACGGATGCCCCCCGCTTACAAGCCCATTACTTGTATCATCTCCCGCACCACATTGGCTGAAGCAGCCAGGTCTGATCTCTCATCATCAGTCAGCTCCAGCTCGACAACCTGTTCAATACCGCCCCTACCCAGTTTTACCGGAACGCCGATAGCAGTATCCCTGAGCCCGTATTCCCCCTCCAGGCAGACGGAACAGGGCAGGATCTTCTTCTTATCCAGGACAACGGCATCTACCATCCCAGCAATCGCCGCGGAAGGAGCAAAAGAGGCGCTACCCGTCTTCAGCAAGCCGACGATCTCGGCACCACCCTTGATAGAACGCTCTACCAGCCGGTCAACGGTACCACCGGGCAGAAGCCTGGTGATTGGAATACCATGGACGGTGGTCAATCTGGGAATGACCACCGCAGCATCGCCATGCTGGCCCAGAATGCAGGCGAATACATCCTCTACCGAGACTTTAAGCTCTTCGGCAATAAAGCTCCTCAAGCGGCTGGTATCCAGGACTCCGGACAGACCGAATACTCTGTTTCGAGACAGGCCGCTGATATGTCGCACCAGATAGGTCATCGCATCCACCGGGTTAGTCGCCACGATGATAACAGAATCGGGAGAGTAACTCACTACCTTGCCAGCAACCTCACTGACAATCTTCATATTGGTAATGAGCAAATCATCACGGCTCATTCCCGGTTTACGGGCAACACCCGAGGTGATGATGACCACGTCAGAAGCAGCGGTTTCCTGATAATTACTGGTGCCGATGATACGTGCATCCGAGTCGGCGACAGGCAGTGACTCCAGAATATCCAGTCCCTTGCCCTCGGCCAACCCTTCGACAATATCCAGCAGCACTACATCAGCATAGCCTCTATCGGCAATACGCTGAGCACAGAGGGCACCGACATTACCCGCCCCGATAATACTGATCTTGTTCATCAATAACCTTCCCGGCTTTCGAACCGTGGAAAAATTATGTTGGAATTATACCATGCCGCTTTTTCGGCCGTTCCTCTACCTTACCGACTATCGTCTCCAGTGCCTTAATCAGTCTGGGTCTGGTCTCCGCCGGCTCAATGACATCATCGATATGCAAATTCTCGGCAGCCCGATAGGGATTAGCAAAAGCGGTACGGTACTCCTTTATCTTCTCCTTAAGCAACGCCTGGGGGTCATCGGCCTGCTCCAGTTCTTTACGGAATATTATCGCCGCCGCTCCTTCCGATCCCATCACCGCCAGCTCTGTGGTCGGCCAGCAGAATACGGTATCGGCGCCAAGGTCCTTACAGCACATGCCGATATAGGCCCCCCCGTATGCCTTCCTGATAGTCAGGGTAATCTTGGGCACCACCGCCTCAGAGTAGGCGTAGAGCATCTTGGCACCATGCCTGATTATGCCTCCCCACTCCTGATCGGTACCGGGCAGATAGCCGGGAACATCGACCAGGTTGACCAGCGGGATGCCAAAAGCATCACAGAATCGGATAAAACGGGATGCCTTATCACAGGCATCGATATCCAGCACTCCCGCCTTCGACATCGGCTGCTGGGCGATGATTCCCACCGTCCAACCGTTGAGCCGGGCAAAACAGGTAATAATATTGGTGGCAAAGAGGGGGAATATCTCAAAGTAGTTCTTCTTACCGTCCGGACGCCGGTCGAATATCGACTTGATGATCTTGTGCATATCATAGGGTTTGCTGGGATTAGCCGGAACGACATTAAAAAGAGTAGGGTCGCTGCGGTTGGGATCATCACCCCAATCAACCCGCCTCGGTACATCACGATTGCTGGAGGGCAGATAGTCGAGAAGCTCCTTGATGCTCTCCAGGCATTCCGCCTCACTGGCTTCAGAGCGGCAGGCGACCCCCGCCTTCTTCTGCGCTACAGCAGCGCCGCCAAGCTCCTCATGGCTGACCTCCTCCCCCATAACCGCCTTGACTACCTGCGGACCGGTAATATAGGCATAGCTGGTGTCGTTTACCATAAAAATAAAGTCCATCAGCGCCGGAGAATATACTCCTCCACCGGCACAGGGCCCCATAATGGCGCATATCTGCGGGATCACCCCGGAGAATATCGAGTTTCGAAAGAATATCTGGCCGTAGCCAGCCAGTGCATCCACGCCGTCCTGAATTCTGGCGCCCCCGGAGTCATTGATGCCGATGACGGGACAACCTGCCTTAGCCGCGCTGTCTAGTATACGGCATATTTTAGCAGCGTGTATTTCGGAAAGACTCCCCCCCACCGAGGTAAAGTCCTGAGCATAGACGTATACTTTCCTGCCGTCAACCGTACCGTAGCCGGTAATCACTCCGTCAGCGGGTACCTTAATTTTGTCCATACCGAAGGCGGTACCCCTGTTGGTAGCAAACATTCCGATCTCACAAAAAGTCCCCTCGTCCAGCAGCCTGGCAATTCGCTCACGGGCGGTTAACTTGCCACGCTCCCTCTGCTTCTCAACATTCTTGCTCCCACCCATCTCCTCAATCTTCCGCCTCCGCTCTTTGAGGTCGGCAAGCAACTCATTCTTTATTTGTTCATCATTCGGCTGTTCTACCATTTCCCCTTAAACTCCGATACTCCGATTAATGCCTTTATTTCTGGAATAAAAATCTAACCATCACTATATCATCATATGGAGGAAAATTATACTACATATACAGCGTTCGATAAAGCCTGCAACCTAGTAATCCCGACCACTCTGGTCTATAATAATCACTGGCCCAATCAATTGGAAAGTTATCCTTAATCAACAGGGAAAAGGCGTGAAAGCAGAAGAACTAAAGACTCTGGTTATCAGTCAGGTAGACGCTCACAGCAGCCAGCTCAACGGGCTCAGCTCGATGATTCACGCCCACCCCGAAACCAGCTTCAAGGAAACAAAAGCAGCCGCCTGGCTGATCCAGTACCTTACGGAAAATGGCTTCTCGATAGAAAAAGGGGCCTACGGGCTCCCGACCGCCTTCCGCGCCAGTTATGGGCAGGGGCAACCGGCGATCGCCATGCTGGCTGAATACGATGCGCTGCCCGGAATCGGGCATGCCTGCGGTCATAATCTCATCGCCGCCTGTGCTGTCGGA
>JAQTTS010000016.1 GCA_028710655.1 Dehalococcoidales bacterium | reverse complement strand
AGTTCACCCCTATAACACTTGTTCTATGGAACATATGTTATACCTCTATTGATATCTTGTCAAGGGTCTTTTGTCCAAACTCAGAAAGCTATTTATGATATTATTTCTCTGTAATGCGGAGGCGTTCGGATGACTGATTCGGCAAAGATCTATATCGGAACTTCAGGGTGGTCATACCCAACAGGTGAAGGAACTTGGAAGGGATACTTCTATCCTGCCGGCAAGATCAACGAGCTTGAGTACTACAGCCAGTTCTTCAATACGGTCGAGATCAACAGCTCTTTCTACCGGCCGCCGAACCCCGGCTATGTTCATAACTGGGTCCGCAGAGTACCTCGGGATTTCATATTCACGGTCAAGCTCTGGCAGAAGTTTACCCACCCCAAGATGTTTGAGGCTACTACTGGAGAGGAAGCCGCGATATCACAGGATGACGTGGATCTTTTCAAGCAAAGCATCGAGCCTATGGCTAATTCCGGTAAGCTGGGAGCACTTCTTGCCCAGTTCCCACCTAGTTTTAAGAATGACGGCTTCGGGCAGCAGATTTTGGCTGCTGTTATTAGCGTATTTGGTCAATACTCGCTTGCCGTGGAGTTGAGGCACCGCAGCTGGAGTGACGATCCGAGAACGGAAGTCAGTCTCAGAAATCATAATGTCTCTTGGGTACAGATCGATGAGCCCAAATTCAGTACCTCTGTAGCCGAGGAATTACCCGTAACATCCGAGATGGCCTACTTCCGCTTTCATGGCAGAAACAAAGAGATGTGGTGGACCGGGAATAGTGAAACCAGGTACAAGTACCTGTATTCGGAAGACGAAATAAGTGAATTGGCAGAGCGAGTGAAAAGCGCGTCTCTCAATACTCAAACTACCTTCGCCTTTTTCAATAATCACTGGCAAGCATTTGCCCCACGTAATGCTGTTTCAATAATGAAGCGGCTTGAACTACCTGTTGGCCGTGCCCATTTGTCGGATGAATAATAAGACGACAGCGGGATATAGATGCACAAAATGCCACGAACTAGCAGGCTCAGCAAACGTGCATTCGTACTGGAGGCGTTGATATTGGTCTGCAGAGGATACTGGTAATATGGTCTGCCCTTGCTCTATTTACAGTAATGATACGTCCGAATCTAATTAGTAATGAACCAGGCTGTTTCTATCCAAATTTATGTGAATTAGATTAATCCATACCATTTCAAGGTGTGGTCTTTGAGAGTGGAGTTTCGTACATCGGGTTTCTAAAACAATTGCAGGGGCAGGTCAACTCCCTGTAGACCAACAACCCTTTTCTACTTCCTGTGCCTCTCTCTGTAGCTCAAGGAACATTTGGTTGTATTTAACATCCGGCGGGTAGGTGTATACTTGGGCGTATCCCTGGCGTACTAGTTCGGCGTTTACCATCATATCTCCAACATAGACATAACGCAGAAGACGGCCATGTCTATCGGTTTCAGATACATCTTTTTCCAGCCTCACAATCATACCCTCTACCAGCTCACGGTTTGCAGCAGTAGCTTCGGAAAAGCACGGTTCGCCCAGTTCGGGGGTATCAATACCAATATAGCGGATTTTATAAGCAGAGCCGTAGATATTTACTTCAATGGTATCTCCATCGATAACTCTAATGACCTGTGATTCTCTAAATTGAGTAGGTTGATCTTCCGCGGGCCCGCTACACCCAGCGAATGAGAGAGCAAACACCATGAAACAGGCCGTAACTATCAATGACTTAAAGCATCTCATAATTACATTCTAGAATATCCCGAAATGATTTCAAACATAATCGTGGTGAATTTGTTCATCCATACCCCTTCGGCAGTACCATCCTGGAGTGGGTCTTCGTATCTGGTGTGTTGGTAACAAGAAGAGCCCCCCGAATTTTCGGGGGGCTCTTTTAGTCTCTAAGAGTCGGACTCAGGAAGGGTTAGGAGTTAGGATGACTTCCTGCCCCGAACAATCAGGACAATGACCACCACGATCAGGGCAATGCCGATCGCAATCACAACATACATCCAGGTTGGGGTTACCTGCTGGACCGGAGGTATGTTGACCACTGGTGGCGGTGTTGGCTGTACCGGCTCAGGAACAATCTCCTCGGCCGCGATGGCGAAGGTGCCGACATCGCTCTGGCTCATCATGGTGCCGTCCTTCCAGGCGGTTACCTGCCAGTAGTAGGTGGTCTCGTAGTCCAGGGTGCCCGAGTAGGAGTAGGCGGTACCGGTGACGTCAGCACTGGCCAGGGCGCCGGAGAGGTCGGGGCTGGCCGAGAGGACGAAGCTGTAGGTGGTGGCGTCGTAGACGCTGCTCCAGGAGAAGCCGACCCCGGTGCGCTGGGCGATGACATCACCCTGCTCGGGGGCGATCAGCTGGACCGCGTTAGCCGAAGAGGCTTCGATGGTGAAGCTCCAGGTCTCGGACCAGGGGCTGTGGACGCACTCATCGGTCTCAGTGTTGGCCTCTCTAACGTGCCAGGTGTAGGTGCGGCCGCACTCCAGGGCACCATAGTGGTAGCCGTTCGGTTGAGCAACGGCGCTAATACCGTCTAGGTAGAAAGTGGGCGGGTCGCCGGTGATCTCCTCATCGGTTATCTCGATGATGGTGTTGCCGTCCTCGTCCATGATCTCGATGTCGTAGCTGCAGGCCAGGCACATTCTCTCCCACTTGAGGGTAATCGGAGCGCCTTCGCAGCTCTCACAGACATCACAGGCAAGTACTGCCCCGTCCTCAGGAGAGGTCAGGGTCGGGCCGTGCTTGGCGGCGCAGTCCTCGTAGCTCCAGAGCAGGCCACAGGTCTCACCCATGACATCGTAGAACCAGGTGTCGATGGCCCAGAGTACGGAGTTGGTGTCCGGGCTCAGGCAGCCGCAGATGCGCAGCGCGCTGGGGTTCTGGTCGAAGTCCTCGTCATAGCAGCCATCCCCTTCTCTAGGAGATAGCCCGGCGATCAGGTAGTCCCAGTCCTCGGTGCCGCAGCAGTCGGTCTCACATGGGGTCAGGTTGCGGGCGACACCGCTGTACTGCTCGTAGCCTGATGGGTCAGGCTCTTCGCCGACCGGGGCATTAGCATAACGGTTGCCTTCGCAGAAGACATCGGTATCAGCCCATATCTGGTCGCTGGAGGCGTAGAGGGTGCCCTCGCGGGCGACAACGATGCCGGTGTAGTCATACTCCATGGCGTTCATGTCATCCCAGCTGCCGTCATTGATGTCGGTGCGGTAGATGCCCTTGCCGTCAATAGCGGCGTAGATGATGTTCTCGCAGACCGGGTCGCAGGCAACATGTACCTGAGTGTCACCGTCGCCGGGCAGGTCATCGGTAACGTCCCAGGTCTCGCCGCCGTCCTCGGACCAGGCTACCGGCTCGTCACCGGCGCCGCCGACGACAACCCAGCCCGCGGCACAGCAGGAAACGATGCTGTGACCGTAGTCAAGGCCGGTGTCGACGCCGTCGGAGGGGCGCCGTCCGTACTGGGTAGAGGTAGAGACCTGGCCGTTCTCATCGAGGATGTAGACCACGTTCTCGGTCTCGACAGCAAAGTCCTGGATCACCAGCTTCTGGTTGACGGACTTGTTCCAGCACTGGCCGCAGTCGCGGCTGTAGAAGAGGTCCTGGGTGTCCTGGATGCCCATGTAGATGGTGCAGCATTCGGTGTCCTCATCGCAGGGCAGCCGCAGCAGCAGCTGGCGAGCTTGTAGACGATGATCTATTTGCCCATTATCATCTTCTACCAAATTGCCAAAGTCAGGAGGATTGGTGATGTCCCAGCCGCTGGGGTCGTCGGACCAGTTGCCGTGGTAGACTCGCTCCCAGGTGTCGCCGCTATCGTAGCTGCGCCACACGGAGTCGCAGGCGAACCAGCCGCGATTCTCATCCGGATCACAGCAGTCCCATTCCTCGTCACCGCAGGGGTAGCCACCGTTGAGGATTTCATAATCTAAATCGTATTCAATGGCTACGTTAATGGTAGAGAGGTAGAGCACGCTGCAGTCCGGGCAGACGGCCAGGTCGGAAAGGAAGTCGATATCGGTGTCGATCAAGCCGATCTGGTTGAAGGAGACGGCGTCATCCAGGCTCACCGAGAAGGCCGACTCGTCAAGCGGGTTACCGACGTCGAAATATATGTCCATAAAATATATATCACTGCCCCAGCCGAGGCCGAAGGTAAGTTCGCCTTCGGTGCCCCAGAGGAAGCTGCGGCTGCCGCTGGTGGTGGCGAAGGCCTTCTCACCGTCGGGGGTGTAGCAGACCACTGCCAGGGTCGGGCCCGAGGGATCCTTGCAGGCAACTTCCCACTCCGGGCAGCAGTCGTCCAGCTCCACGGTGTGGTAGACCGCTACGCCGGCGCAGGGTTCAATCTCTGATATCCAATCCTCAGGGTCAGGCCCTAATGAAACATCAAAATCCACGCCCAGGGTGCCGACCATTGCCTTGCAGGTATCGGCGTCACCGTGGACGTCGATGCTGGCCAGTACCGGGTCTCCCGAGGGGCCGCAGCGGCCGGTCAGGGCGCCGTCCTCGGATATCATTACATAGCCTTTAGCCACCGGATCCATCGCAGTAAAATCTATGGCATTGACGTAGAAGTAGATGTTGTTGTCGGCCGGTTCGGCGCCGTCGAAGTCGGCGGGCAGGGCAAAGCCCATCATATACCGGGCACTGATAGTGCGTATATCAGCGCCTTCATCAGTGATCAGGGTGGCATCGCCAAAGCCGGCCTCGGCGTTCCAGGCGCCGTCGCCGTTCAGGGTACCTTCCTGGATAAAGGGCATATTGTCGACATTCGTAGCCCCTGTATAATCGCCGACGCTCATGCAGACGATGGTGTCGTCCATGTCGAAGTTGGGCGAGAAGTCCACGGCAACCACGCTCTCGGTTGCAAATGCCCAATCAACGATGTCATCGGTGCTGTCGTTCCAGCCCGGGTAGAAACGGGTGTCCACCCAGCCGCCGGTTAGCCAGGTCCCTGCCTCGAGGCGGAAGACTACGCCTGTGCCGAGGTCTGTCATAGTGGCATCAGGGTAAGAAGTATCGTCATCATTGGCAATACCGGCCAGGGCGATGTTGTGGATGCTGCCCACTGCGGGCGAGACTGCCATGTCCATCATAACGGCCAGCGCACTGCCTATGGCGGCATCCCCAACGGGGTGGGCGTAGGTGAAGTTGTCCCCTCCGTCCTCGGAGGCGACCACGAAGGGTACATAGTCCGAGGCATCGGGATCAAAGTAGTAGCCGGCCACGGCCAGCCAGTCGTCGTCATCGGGAGCCACCGCAACCAGGGTCAGAACGGGTAGATAATTATTATCAGGATTAACGATGAGAGAGGGCAGCGAGCTGGCATCGATGACGTTGTCGGTGATGTCGCTCCAGGTGACGCCGCCGTCATCGGACTTGACCAGGGCAAAATTGCCCCATTCTTCGAGGGGATCTCCATCATCATCATACTCAAAGAAATGGCCGACCTCGGTGCACTCGCTGGTCAGCTCGAGGACAGCATAGATAATGTCGCCCTCATCGCCGCCGACAGCGTAGTCGAGGATGTCGGATGAGGGCAGGATGACCAGGTCATCCCAGCTCGGCGTGTTGACCGCGCCCCATTCCATCTCGTCGGCCTGGGCAACCGGGGTAGCAATGAAAGCGGCGCCCAGCGAAAAGACCATACCGAGGGCAAGGCCTACGCCTAAAATCTTAGATATCAGTTTGGTTTTCATCGACCAATATTTCTCCTTAATTTTTGAGTATTACCTCCCTCCACATAAAAAGATGTAAACACACCCCTTTTCCCTGTGGAGAAAGGCTATGTTATCGGGTTTTCGGATATGCTCCTCATTAAAAGGGCGTACCCCTTCGGGACTAACAGAGTATCCCTCCGGGCTCTCTCTACGGCACCACCTCCTTCTTCTAACGAATCGGCCTAATTATATCACCTTTTGTCAATAGGATGTTATAGTTGTTCTCACGCTATGTAGGATTAGAATAAACCTTGATTTTCAATAGACCGAGAATATAAAATTGCTAAAGGGCAGGTGCTATCGGGTCGATCTACTTTGCAGAGGGTTATCGACCGCCTTCTGCGGAGGATATTGGCTCAGGCAACCTGCCCTTACTTTTGATTGTGTTTCCTTAATCTGAGTCCAAGCTATTTTCTTATTATTTATGGGAACCGGGTTAATCCATACCCTTTTCGATGTTGACGACTTATATCGGCCCTTCGTATTTTGACTGTTACTCAGGCATAAATCACAACTGGAATTTTGCTAATAATTTGCTAATAAACGAAGTGAAACGCAATGTTACAAACTGGTATTATAGGCACAAACCTTGTTTTGGCGGATTGACACAAAAGGGCTATATTACACGTAAAATGACAGGTTAAAACCATATACCTCAGACTCATAACCCGAAGGTCGTTGGTTCAAATCCAACCCCCGCTACCAATGAAATGAAAGGCACAGCTTATGTAGCTGTGCCTTTTTTATTTGCCTTGTCAGCACAGGTATTCTAGGGATTGAGCATCATGATCCCGCCGTTTAACGAAGCGGCAATAACTATCCAGGACAGGTAAGGTACGAGGAGTCCGCCTGCAACCCTGGATATCTTGAAAAACTTGATGGTAGTAATCAGAAGTATAATCCCGAGTGCCAGTATTATGGCGAAGCCGCCGGCAGGGGATTCGTAGCCGAAGAATACTACCGACCATAGAGCATTGAGGACCAGCTGCACCCAGAACAAGATGAATGCCGGCTTCACTCCATCGGTCTGCAGCCCTTTGCGCCAGATCAGAAATACCGCTATTCCCATCAGGGCGTAAAGAGTCAACCAGACCGGCATGAAGACGGCATCGGGAGGGGTGAAGGACGGCTTCTCGAGGGTGGCATACCAGGTGGGAATCTTGGGCGTCGTAAAGGCCGACCCGATGGCCCCGGCGCCATAGCAGGCCGCGATACTTCCTACCAGTTTACCTATAACTGCTTTGTCGGACATGTTTCCTCCTTCTTCCGGTTGTTCAGCACAGCGATCGGATGAACCGGTCTACCTCCCGGTTGAAGCGCTCTGGTTCTTCCAGGAACGGGCAGTGGCCGCTCTCCTCGAAGACCACAAGCCGGGCATCGGGCAGCTTCCGGCAGAGGTACTCTCCGGCGGCGACCGGGTAAAGCTTTTCGTCCCTGCCGAAGCAAAGCAGCGTCGGGACGTTGACGCTCGGCAGTACCGGCCGGTAGTCCTGCAAGGTCTGGTCGAAGAGGATAGCGCCGGCAACAGACTCGGGTAGCCGGGTGATTTCATCAAACATCCAACCGGCTTCTTCCTCGGCCGGCTTATCTTTGAACATCGAAGGGATAAAATCGCGTACAACCGTTTCCCGGTCTGTCTGGATGTCAGCCATCGTCCGGCGGAGCCCCGCGAAGTCAAATAGCCCCATAGTCCAATCGGGCGCCGTCAAATCACAGGCAGACTGATCGATGATGACGGTAGCCGTAACGTTCTCTCTGCCGAACTGCTTGAAATAGTCCCAGGTAACGAGGGCGCCCATTGACCAGCCTATCAGCACCACATTCTGCAAGTTAAGCTCGCCTATCAGGGCATGGATATCCCGGGCGTAGCCGGGCAGGGTGTGACCGAAATGGACATGTGCCGAGCGTCCGTGCGACCGCAGGTCGGGTACGATTACCCGGTAGCGCCGGGCGAAGTAGGGTACCTGCTTCTTGAAGAAGCGGCCGCTCATCCATACCCCGTGTATGAAGAGTACCGGTTGTCCCTCTCCCTCGTCCTCGTAGTACAACCGGGTGCCGTTCAGACTCAAGTAGGGCATCCTGCTTCCTCCTTCTTTCCGTCCAGTTTTGCTTGCATTATACCGGAACCATATTTACAATGAAAGAGGGAGCGATAAGAGAGCAGCTGAGGTTTTGCTGTGCCTGTTTATGAGTATGAATGTACCGAATGCGGTGCCTGGTTCGAGATTCGACGGAGTATAGCCGATAGCGATAACGAGGTTAAATGTCCCCGGTGCGGTAAGGAACGGCCGAGAAGGGTCTTTTCCACATTCGGTACGGCTTCTTCTCCCCGTGCCTGCTCGCCAAAAAGCTTTACCTGAAACACCAAACGGTGAGGCAGTTTGCCTTATCTCATCCTTAAGAAATGTTTCGACACCCTGCCGCGTGTGCTAAAGACCGTTGTGGTATAATCCGGTTATGAAGAAAGAGCTGATGGATATCCTGGTCTGCCCGGTCTGCAAAGGAGAGCTTGATCTCGAGGTAGCAGAAGAGAACGGGCAGGAAATAGTGACCGGCTCGCTATATTGCCGGAGGTGTGAAACGCTTTACCCCATCCGGGAGACCATCCCCAGCCTGCTACCGCCGGACAAGCACCCCTAATCGGGTATGTAGGCTACCCTGCTCTCGGGGGATTCCCATACCTCGACGCCGGTAAGTACGACCGGTG
This sequence comes from Dehalococcoidales bacterium, assembly GCA_028710655.1. Next base: position 8,260 of record JAQTTS010000016.1, on the reverse strand, counting down.
TTCCCGCCAGCCTGGGCTTAAGCTCGTCATAGATGGTGCGGGCGATATTCTCCGAAGACGGGTTTATTTTATCGAACGGTGGTATGTCGTTCAGGCAGGTATGGTCGAATCGGGATAGAATATCTCTCAGATGCCTTTTCAGCTCGGCAAAATCGTAGGCTATCCCTATTCCATCGGTCCCGGCAGCCTCGACCTTGACCACGGCCCGGAAACGATGGCCGTGCAGTGCCTCACACTTGCCATGATATCCCCGCAGGAGATGAGCGGCGTCGAAATGCTGCTCGACAGCTACCTGATACATTCTCTCTCCTTAACCGTTATCCCACTTGAGTACGCCCTGTGTCTCGGTTATCTCGCCCAACAGCTCTTTAACCGTCTTGCCGTTTGCCGGGTGTCTTAAGTCGGGGGCAATCTCTGCGAGGGGCACCAGGACGAAGGCCCTCTCCGTCATCCTGGGGTGGGGGATAACCAAGTCCGGGGTGTCCATAATCCGGTCGCCATAAGTAAGGATGTCGATATCAATGGGGCGGGGGCCATTGAGTGTGCCGAACGCCCTGCCCATCTTGCTCTCGATCCCCTTGGCCAGAGTAAGCAGTGCCGCCGGTTCCAGTAAGGTATGGACCCGGCAGGCCAGATTGAGAAAGCGAGGCTGATCAGTGTTACCCACCGGATCGGTATCATACATGGAGGAGACCCTGCCTACACGCAGCCTCTGCGAGAGAAAATCAAGGGCCTTCTCCAGGTTCTCCTGCCGGTTGCCCATATTTGAGCCCAGACTGAGATATACTTCTGCAAAACTGGCTGCCATTTAACACCGCCCCGAATAAAAAATATAACAGCAGAAACAGGCTGTCACCTGTGCCATAACCGGTCCGGCGTAAGACCGGGCCGCTCTTAAAGTTGCTCTCATTCTATCACTATTTTAGCCACTTTCCATAGAATAGTCTAACCTGTATAATAATAGGTGTCGTAAAACTGGACACTCTATAAACGGAGCACTCAAATTGAAGATGGCCGGGAGCCCCCTGAAAATTACCGATATCACCTTCCGTGACGGACACCAGTCGCTGTTAGCCACCCGAATGCGGACCGAGGATATGGTGAATATCGCCGCGGAGATGAACAAGGTCGGCTTTCACTCGATGGAGGTCTGGGGCGGTGCTACCTTTGATGTTGCGACCAGGTTTCTCAACGAGGACCCCTGGCAGAGGCCTCGTCTCCTTAAGGAGCTGATGCCGGATACGCCGCTGCAAATGCTGCTCAGAGGGCAGAACCTGGTCGGTTACCGAAACTACGCCGATGATGTGGTTGCTGCCTTTGTCCATCATGCTGCCCGGGTGGGCATCGATATCTTCAGGGTCTTTGACGCCCTGAATGATGAGCGCAACTTCGAGACTTGCCTTAAGGCGATCAAGGAGAGCGGCAAGCATGTCCAGCTCTCGATATGCTATTCGCTTACCGAGCGTAAGATGGGTGGCGCGGTGTACAATCTCGATTATTATGTTAATAAGGCGCTCATCATGCAGGATATGGGTGCTGACAGCATCTGTATCAAGGATATGGCGGGTCTTATCGCCCCCGATGATGCCTATCGGCTGATTAAAGCCCTGAAGAAAGTATTAAAGGTACCGGTGCAGCTTCATACCCACTATACCAGCGGTATGGCCTCGATGAGCTGTCTGAAGGCCATCGAGGCCGGAGTGGACATTATTGATACCGCCCTGGCTCCGTTTGCCCTGCGCTCTTCTCACCCGGCTGTCGAGCCTATTCTGGTCGCCCTGCAGGGGACTACCCGGGACACCGGCCTCGACTTGACCCATCTTTTCAAGCTGGGGGAGTACATCGAGTCGATAGCCCCCAAGTATCAGGACTTTATGGGGAACACCAAAACATCGGTTATTGATACCGGTGTGCTGATGCACCAGATCCCCGGTGGTATGATATCCAATCTGGTTTCCCAGTTACGCGAGGGTAATGTCCTGCACAGGCTGGATGAAGTATATAAAGAGGTCCCACGGGTGCGCAAGGAGCTGGGCTACCCGCCGCTGGTAACCCCTACCAGCCAGATTATCGGAGTACAGGCTGTCCAGAATGTTCTGGTCGGCAGATACAAGCTGGTATCGACTCAGCTACAGGACTACGTTTACGGGCTGTATGGCAAACCGCCGGCTCCCATTGATCCTGAAGTACAGGAGATCGTCCTGAAGCACTATAAACGGGGCAAGACTCCGGTTACCTGCCGTGCTGCCGATATGCTTGAGCCGGAACTGGACAAGGCCAGAGAGGCGGTAAAAGATTTTACCGATGATATCGGTGACGTACTGATAGCCGCGCTCTATCCCATCACCGGACTGCGTTTTCTGAAAAGGAAGTTCGGTCTGGAGATCTCCTCTTGATTAAGGCTGAAGACGACGCAGACGTCAATTCTGAGGCTGAGTTGATCGCTGGGGGAAGCGGGTAAGATAGCGGTAGAGCAGTTTGTTGAGAAGATCTCCGGGGAATAAGGGAAATCTGATCTAAAATGAGGAAAAAGGTGGAAACGGACTGCATTTTCTGTCAAATTGCGGCCGGCAGAGTGGCTACCGAAATCCTCTATCAGGATGAGGAAGTAATTGCTTTCCGCGACATTAGTCCCCAGGCGCCGGTTCATCTGCTTATCATACCCAGGAGGCATATCCCTTCCCTGGCGCATCTATCCGAAGGTGAGTCGTCTCTTATCGGGCGTATGGTCAGCGTTGCTAATCGTCTGGCAAAAAGCGAAGGTATCTCGGAAAAAGGGTACCGCCTGGTGGTAAACTACGGCGAGTGGGGAGGGCAACTGGTGCCCCATCTCCATATGCACCTCATCGGCGGAAGGAAGCTAGCCGATAAACTCGGTTAGCCGTTACTTCGCTTGAGATATTCCAGAAAGGTGAGCAGCCCGGCGATGCTCTTCGCGTCGCAGATGCTGCCCGAGGCGATAAGCTCGAGAATCCGGCTGACCGGTACCGGTACCACACTGATGCTCTCGGTGTCCTCGGCAAACAGACGGCCGGGAGTGAGTTCGGTTGCCAGATATAGGTAGAGGTATTCCGTACCGTAACCGGGTATGGAATAGAAGCCGCCCAGCCGCTCCATTTTTTGAGGCAGGTAGCCTGTTTCCTCGCGTAGCTCACGGCTAACAGCCTCCTCCGGGCTCTCGCCGGGGTTAATGCCGCCGGCCGGTATCTCCAGTAGTTCCTGCTCCACCGGTTTACGGAACTGTCTTACCAGCAGTATGCTATCGCCGGCAACCGCGATAATAGCGACACAATCTTCGTGCTCAACGATCTCTCGCCTGGACTCTCGGCCGCCCGCTGTCTCCACCTCGTCGATGCGCAACCTGAGCGCCCGCCCTTCGTAGACGAGGTGACTGGATAGCGTTCTCTCCTCAGTCAACCTGGACCCCCGTGTGATAGACGAGGGCTACTTCGTCGCAGTTGGGAAACTTGGGACAGCGGTAGCATTCCGTCCAGACCTTATTAGGAAGTTCCATTTTGTCTATTCGAGAAAAGCCCACTCGCTCAAACAGCTCCGGTTTATAGGTCAGGCAGAAAACAGTGCTTATGCCGAGCACTTTTGCTTCCGCAAGGCAGCTACGGATCATCCGTTCGCCGATCCCCTGTTTCTGGTTGCTCTCAGCGACTGCCAGCGACTTGATCTCAGCCAGGTCCGACCACATAACGTGCAGGGCTACGCAGGCAATCACCTGCTCTCCATCTCTGACCACCTGATAATCCCTGACGTTTCCGTATATCTCGCTTAAAGAGCGGGCCAGCATCTTCCCTCTGCTGGCGAAGAAGTTGATCAACCGGTGTATCTGGCTGACATCTCCAATCGTGGCTCTTTCTATCTTTACCACTTTACCACCTACTTTTTCCCTTTCAGTCTTTGCTCCAGAGAACCATAGAAGGACGTCTTGGGATGGATCCTCAAGAATCGCGTCTTCTTTTTACTCCGCTTCACTTCCAGCGTAGTGCCGCTGGCGAGAGGCAGGTTTATGTGGCCGTCAACACTTAACGTGGTAGTATGAGTGGCATTGATGCGCAGTCTGACTGACACTGAGGACGGTAATACCAGGGTATAGGCAAGACTCAGGTGAGGTAGTATCGGTAACAGAAGGAACTCCCTGGCCTGGGGATGGAGGATGGGCCCTCCCGCCGATAGCGAATAGCCGGTGCTGCCGGTGGCGGTGGCCAGAATAACCCCGTCGGCTCGATAGGTAGTCAGTTCCTCCCCGTCAATGGCGGCCTCGATATGGACCATGCGGGCTATTTCGCCGCGTGCCATTACCATATCATTCAGGGCATAGAGCACCCGGGTACTCTTGCCATCGGGGGTTTTCAGCTTTGCCTCCAGCATAGCCCGCTCGTCCAGCCAGCCCTCTCCTGCCAGCAGTGCTGCCAGTTTGTCTTTTGCCTCGGCAGCGCTGAGCTCAGTCATAAAACCCAGCTTACCCAGGTTCACCCCGGTAATTGGAATCTGGTTTGAGATCACCACCTGGGCCGCCCGCAGAATTGTTCCGTCGCCGCCGACAGTCAGTATCAGATCGGTATCCTCCATCTGTGCCCTCGCCTCATCGCTTTCCCAGGCGGAACATACCCACGTAGAAACGCCCCGGGCGCCGAGAAAACTCTCCAGGTCGTCAGCCATGGGACGGGCGGCTTTGTTCAGCGGGTGGCAGAGAATGCCAATTCTTTTCACGGGATCTACTTACTCCTCACTCAGAGCAAGTAAAGTGTAACATTGGCGGGAAGGGGCGTCAACAGATGGGACTTGGTTCCATCCCGGAGGTCCTGCCGTAATTAATCTGCGCGGCAAACAGACGCAACATACGGCCTAACCGGGTTGACCGGCGATGGATGAGAGTGCACCAATTGCAGGGCCGATAATACCGGTAGGTTTAACCCGCTTTGGTAAAGAAAAAGACCAGGCCAATACTGAGTGCCGCGATGGCAATCCCCAGCAAGATATATAGACCACGGCGACGTCCCTTATCCATTTAATCCTTCACTCCCCTCTGTTTAGCTGTTCCCGTCTTTTTTCTATATAACGCCTTGTCGGACTTTTTGATAGCCCGGCCCGACTTAAATTTGTTGAGATGAATAAAGCCCTTTGTCCGATTCATTGCCTGTCGGCCTGATCACCGCCCCCGTCTGCGGATGATTCGGGTAATTCTTCGGCAGGATTCTCCACGGCAAGACGCAGCTTGTCCTCGAACCTGTTCAACTTTCTGCTGGCGGTGTCGTACTTGCTGGCGGCGTGGTGGATATGTCCCCCGATTACCTCGTAGTCCTGCTCGAAATCCTTGAGGTCGCCCTGCAGGCGGCCGATATAGCCCAGAATGTCGTGTGCTGCCGCCTCAAAGCGTAGTCCCTTTAGCCCTAGGACGATCACCTGCAGGTAGGCGTAGAAGCTGTTTGGTGATACCGGTACCACCCGCTTCTTCAGAGAGTATGAATACATATCGCTCCATTCGGCGGATTGTGTCCCGCGAATTACCGCTTCGTAATAGACATTCTCGGCCGGTATATACATCAGGGCGAAGTCGAAGGTGCCTTCGTCGGGCAGTATATATTTGCTCACGTTATCGATGTGTTTCTTAATGGTGCTGACGAACTGCTGACGTGAGGCCCTTTTCTCTTCATCGGTATCCAGCCTGACCATACGCTCAAAATCTTCCAGGGGGAATTTTGAGTCGACCGGGATCAGATTGCGCCCGATCTGCACCACGGCGTCCACTGTCCTTCCGTCGAGAAATCTATGCTGTAGAGAGTAAGCACCCCGGGGCAGAACGTCGGCCAACAATCTCTCCAGCAGCAGCTCTCCAAAGCAGCCCCTGAACTTCGGCGCTCGTAAAAGTTCCTGCAGGTTGGAGATGTTCCGTCCGATCTCCTGAATATCTCTCGTCCTCTGTGTCAGTTCGCCTAATCTTTCTCGCAGATCGCCGAAGACCCTAACGTTACCCTCCAGTTTCTCCTCCACTACCCGGGACAGTGCTTCACCCTGTGCCTCTAGCGCCTGCCGTCCCCGTGACCGGTCGCGGAGAAAAACTCCGAGCAGGACCGCGATAGCAACCGAAAGAATAATAATCACTATTATTTCCATACCGCACTTACCCGAACGCTGCCAAGTCCATTACCTGATGCTCAGGTTCATTATACACCAAGGGCAAGCGGATAGACATAAACAACCCGGATAGGCCCGATTTAGATATTGACTGATCGCTATTCCTTTGCTCCCGACGGGCCGGTCTTGTTATAATGTTTATGTTCGGGGTCTTATTAGCTTTAGGGAAGGGGAGTCATGTCTAGATTATTTCTGGTTCGGCACGGGGAGACTGCACTGAAGAGTTCCCTGCGTCTCTGGGGTCATACCGATGTCGAACTGAGTGCCTTGGGACTGGAGCAGGCGGAGAGACTGCGTGATCGCCTGGCGTCGGAGAAGATTGACTTTGTCTACTCCAGCGACCTCAAGAGGGCGTTGGTAACCGCTCGGACCATTGCCTCCAGACATCGACAAGATGTCACCAGCTGCACTGAACTGCGTGAGTTCAACTACGGTAAGGTCGAGGGGTTGACTTTTGAAGAGATCGACCAACTTTACCCTGAATGCTCCCGGTACTTGAAAGATAGAAATACAGACTTAAGGTTTCCCGATGGCGAGGGGCTTGCCGAGTTGGGTAAGCGAGTGGGAAAGTTCATCGAGAGGCTGGAGAAGCATAAGGCAGAGGATGCCATACTGGTTGTGGCTCATAGTGGAGTGCTGCGTACTCTTATCTGCCGTCTGCTGGGATTAGAGCTAAAGTACGTATTCCAGTTTGTTCCAGGCCTGGCTTCTCTCAGTATCGTGGAAACCTGCCCCGGAGGGGCAATATTGAATCTGTTCAACAGTATCGCGCACCTGGATCACCTGCCGCCAGCCTAAAGAAGGGCATCAATCTTTGGCTTCAGGGCCTGCTCCGATACCGCACCAACAACTGTATCCGCTCTCTCTCCATTCTTGAAGAACAGCAGGGTAGGTATGGACATAACGCTGTACTTGGCAGCCGTCTGCTGATTTTCGTCTACATTCAACTTGCAGAACTTGACCTTGCCTTCATACTTTTCCGCTAGCTTATCAATAACGGGGCTAACCATACGGCAGGGACCGCACCAGGGCGCCCACAGGTCTACCAGCACCGGCAGAGTTGATTTTAGCACCTCGCTCTCAAAGTTCTGGTCGGAAATATCTCTTACCATTATGCCCCTCCTTTTATAGTACCATTCAATCTATAGTAATGCTTTGCTTCCCGAAGCGTCAAGTAGACCGTATCGCAAAGTCATTGACGCCGCAGAGGAAAAAGATTAGACTAATCCCGGGTGGGTAAGCAAAATGCCGCTATATGAATATCTTTGCCCCGGTTGTAAGTTGAAGTTTGAACTGCTCCGTAAGGCAAGCGAATCTGAGGAGACGGCCTGCTGTCCTCGCTGTCAGACTAGTGCCGGGCGGGTGCCCTCTGCCTTTGCCTCCTTCTCCAAAGATGCCGGTGGTATTACCACTTCTTTTGGCGGCAGTGCCTGTTCTGGCTGTAATGCCAGTAGCTGTCAGAGCTGTAATCACTAATCGTGAAGGGACAGGGTGTCTCCTGTTGAACTCTTACGGATAGTGACGGAAAGGATATTTCCGGTTTATTAGAGCAGGACGAGGTGTTTGGCGGCCTAGACCAGTTAAGATAACACCTTAATCCGGCTGCTTTTTTGCCCTTTTCCGATACAGTATGCTTGTTACGCATAGCGTACCTGCTACAGCGGCGGTTATCTGGCCCAGGAGCGCGGCCGAGTCATACCAGAAACCCTCCGGAAAGAGCATTATCAGGTAGTCCGTAGCCGGATCAAGCATCCACAGATCGTTGGTGAAGGCAACGAGATGGAACCGGGTGAATAACTCGTTGAAGTCGAGCAGCATCGAACCTGCCCCCAGGGCAACAATTATCCCCAGGGTGATGCTTGAGCCGATAAAGACCGACCATGCCAGCCGGCGTCGGTGCTGCTTCCCGCGCCAGAATAGAGAGACGCCGGCGTAGGCCCCGACATAGACCGCCGTCCCCACCAGCAGGCGGCGGTTTAATTGTACCAGTGTCTTGACATCCTTAAGGTGCGCCACCTCCCGCTCGTTGAACAGCTCTAACGGCTCTCCATTCTTGACCACGGTCAGGCTGATATATTCATCACCGGAGTTGAAATAGCCAATCAGTCCGCTG
>JAQTTS010000241.1 GCA_028710655.1 Dehalococcoidales bacterium | reverse complement strand
GCGGAGATACAACCAACAGAATTGAAGCAGGTTGTGTCTCTATGGTGACTGTGATATGGTGCAGTTGCGTGGGCCGCACATTCCACATCACGTGGTAGAAACCTCGCATCGATTCTTTTGGGCTCATCTTTCTTGCGTCCTGGAGGTCTCTATTGGAACTGCCCATATCACTGATATCAGACCTGGCGATCATAATGATCGTCGCGGGCGTGATAACCTTCATCTTCCACCGCCTGAATCAGCCGCTTATATTGGGCTACTTAATCGCCGGGATAATAATTGGACCTTATACGCCACCCTTCTCCCTGGTAGATGACCTGAACATGCTTAACGCTATAGCGGAATTGGGCATTATCATGCTGCTGTTTACCGTGGGGCTGGAATTCCCCATGGACAAGTTCCGGCAGTCGCTAAAGGCTTATGCCGGCATAGCCGTCATCGAGGTCGTGCTCATGTTCCTCATCAGCTACGGCGTGGGTTGGGCGCTGGGATGGCCATTCATGGACTGCCTCTTCCTGGGAATGGCCTTGGCCAGCAGCAGCACTGTCATCATAGCCAAGGTATTGGGCGACATGGGCAAGCTGAAGGACGTTTCAGCCCGGTTAATGCTGGGCATTCTGGTCGTGGAAGACCTCATCGTCGTGATTGCGCTTGCCTCGGTTGGCACTGTTGTCGAGGTCAGCTCATCGGGGTGGACTGACATTGCCTGGACCACAGGCAAGATGCTCTTGTTCTTTGCGGGCGCATTTGCCATAGGCATATACATCATTCCACGACTCATAGATAGCATCGCACATGAAAAACACGGCGATAGGCCTGAGCATGACGAGGTGATGATACTGATGTCGCTTGGCCTGTGCTTTGGCCTGGCTATACTGGGGCACTACCTGGGCCTCTCCATAGCAGTAGGAGCATTCCTGGTGGGCATTTTCGTTGCCAGTTCCAGGTCGGCTGGCAAGGTGGCCTCACTGACTTCTTCCATAAAGACCATGTTTGCCGCCGTCTTCTTCGTATCCATGGGGGCGTTCATGGACGTGACCCAATTCGGCCATTTCCTGGTCCCCGCGCTGATAGTGACTGTCGTTATGATGGCGGGGAAAGTGGCAGGCTGCGGACTCGGAACAAAGGTGTTCCGGTATGACTTCAACACCTCGATCAAGGTTGGCCTGGGTATGGGACAGATCGGGGAGTTTGCCCTGATAGTGGTCAAGGCAGGGCAGGACCTTGGTGTAACAAGTCCGTTCCTGTTCCCTACGGTGGGGACAGCGGTAGCCATAACCGCTTTTCTGACGCCATATATGATTAAGCTGAGTTACAGGATCGCCCCCAACAATACGCCTGCGCCAACATAATCAGTCACTGTCGTGCTTGCTGCCCGTCTTCGGGCTGGCTCTTTCAGGCTATCGCGTAAGCCCTGTCCCTGCCAACTCATGACTCCCGCGACAGCAACTTGTTCATGCCTGACAATACGACAAAAAGGACATGTATCCAATTGCATGTCTATTCCACTCCTTTGACGGGACGCGTCCCATCAGATGATTCTACCTGCGAATCTATATGATGGACGGTGACCGATGTACGGGCAACACGCACACCTTCGGACAGATTGACGAAAAGCCAGTTCTAGTCCAGCACCACTCCTTCCATAAAGACTGGAACAGAGGCATTCCACCCCATTTTGCTTCTGATAACACTCCCCAGCTCACCGGCTGCTTCTGGCTCTCCATGCACCACAAAAACTCGCCGTGGAGGCGATTTCAGGCCGGACAGCCACGTCAGTAGCTCGTTTTTATCGGCGTGAGCGGAGAACCCGTCGATGTACGCGATTCTGGCGCGGACAGGCAGGTACTGTCCGTAGATCCTCACTTCCTTGGCGCCGTCGAGAATCTGGCGCCCCAGCGTTCCGCTTGCCTGATACCCGACGAACAGGATGGTACTTTCTGGCCGGCTGATGTTGGCTACAAGGTGATGCTTGACCCGGCCACCGGTGCACATTCCCGCCCCTGCAATGATCATTACAGTGCCCTTGATGCTGTTGATGGCCTTGGATTCCTCAGTGCTCCTGGTCATCTTGAGCCCCGGGAACTCGAACGGCGATAGCCCTTTGTGCACCATGTCCATGGTTTCCTTGTCGAAGTATTCCGGATGATTTTCAAAGACTTCAGTTATGCTGATAGCCATCGGGCTGTCCATGAATACCATGATCATAGGTATTTGTTTCTTGCGGCGTAGTTCTCTCAGGTAGAAGAGGACTTCCTGCGCCCTCTCCAGCGCAAAGGACGGCACCACGATGTCTCCGCCGGACTTGATCGTTGACAGGATCACCTCTGCCAGTTCGTCCTGTATGTCCTTCGTGCTCTCGTGTAGCCTGTTACCGTATGTAGACTCCACCAGGACGTAGTCAGCTTTGTCGAAGATCGTAGGGTCTCGCAGAATCGGTGCGTTCCACCTTCCGATATCCCCCGAAAAGATGATGCTTCTTTCATCTTTGCCCTGCCGAACAGAGACCTTTATCATTGCCGAACCCAGGACGTGCCCTGCATCATGAAAAGTTGCCTTAATATTGTCCCCTATTTCAACTGGTTCGCCATACTTCAACGGCACGAACAAGGGCATAGCCTTAAGAGCATCCTTCGCCGTGTACAGCGGAATTTCCGGATGAGGTCCTTTTCTGCCCTCCGCGTCATGCCGTTTCTTCTTGTTCAGCGCATCCTCTTCCTGAAGATTACCGGCATCCTGAAGCATGATCTCGGCCAGTTTGACGGTGACGCCGGTGCAATAGATTTTGCCCCTGAACCCGTCGTTGACCAGCTTTGGGATGCGGCCGCTGTGGTCAAGATGGGCATGTGAGAGAAGTATGGCGTCTATGCTTTCAGGCGGTACGGAGAATTGCCAGTTTCTGCCCTTGAGCTCCCATTCCTGGAACATGCCGCAGTCCACCAGCAGGCGCTTCCCCGAAGCTTCGAGTAGGTAACTGGAGCCGGTGACATTGCCTGCTCCTCCAAGGAATCTCAGCTTTATTTTCAATGTGCTCTCCTTTGGTTCTGTCGATAAGGATAAGGTGAAGGAATCTACACCTGCATGTGGCAAGTGGAACTGGCACAATTTGACCTGGGAAATGAGAGACGCTATGAACGTCATGGCCTATATACCGGCCACCTATTGTAATCCTTTTGTTTTCTCTTTCCCAAAGCCCCCTGGGGTACCGAGACACTAGCTATTTCGTCGCGGTGAACAATGTGTCCTTTTGTTGCATCATATGTTTGAAGCTGAAATAGCTTCGGGCACATTCACAACCGCATACGGCAAGGCTTAGGGGCAAACCCTTACCCGTGGGAAAGTCACTACGGGGCGCATAGGCGGCACCTATGGGGCCATAGGCTACTAGCACTTATCAAAGGGTGCTAACGAAGCCGCACCGCAGCACAGTTAGACAAGCGGGCTACCTCTGGACTAGGGACGTAGCCGCAACCGCCGGAATAGGCCAGTACGCCACTGGCCGAAACGGCAAGGGGCCATGCGGGGCGGATAGAGTAACCCAGTAGGAACGGGAACACTGGGGACAGGCCGAAGCCGTAGCGCATACCGTTAATATATGGTGTAGGTAATTGGGCAACCATACGGAAGCCTGATGCCACGGAAAAGGGGCGGAAGGTAGACTTTCGCGCCGTGGTGAAGCTAGGCCGACCTATGCCAGTACGACAAGCCTAGCAGCAAAGTCCGCAACTGGACGGGCGAAGCAGGGGGCCATGCGCCAATTCCTAACGAAAGAAAGGATAAACGCATGGAACAGAATCAGAACCCAAACTACGTCTCCGCCCTGCTGATGCCTCGCGCCGAGAGCAAGTCCGACAGACGGGCCTGGTCAATCCCCTTGCTCGGCGTGTGGGTGCCCTTCTTCACGGCGACGAACGCCGCCGGAGAGAGCGCCATACCTTCCGAGGTGCTGGGTGCCCCTATCAGGCTACAGCGCAACAAGGACGGTACAC
>JAQTTS010000240.1 GCA_028710655.1 Dehalococcoidales bacterium | reverse complement strand
GACCCGATGGCTCAATACAAAACGGGAGGGATTGTCGGCAATGAAGATAGTTGTCGTTGACACCGAGACTACCAGCACGGACCCCGGGGTTGCCAATATCATGGAGGTGGGCATAGCCACCGCTGACCTTCATTCCGGCGAGGTCAATCTACTCATGGACAGCCTGGTCTGCCCGGATTGTCCGGAGGACCTGTGGCGTACCTGCTGGTTTATGGAACATGCCCGCCTCGACCCGCGTAAAATTCTTGGGGCGCCGAGATTTGAGGAGATAGCGCCTCTCATTGACCGATGCTTTGCAGTCGGTCCCGTTACAGCGTTCAATCTGGGATATGACTGGCAGGTCCTTAAACGGCACGGCGTGACACCATCGTTAGTATTGCCCTGTCTGATGCTGCTTACCAAAGATATCCTGAAGTTACACGGGCGATACGACGACTGGAAATATCCGAAGTTCGCTGAGGCCTGGGAGTACTTTTTCCCCAACGAGCCTCTCGAGGAAAACCACCGGGCCGGCCATCATGCTATGCATGCAGCGAGGATGGCCCTGGCCCTTTATTACGCAGGCTACTTCGGCATACCCCAAGGTGTCCGGAGCTAGCCAATCTCAAAGGTAAGGCAAATGCTAGACAAGGTAGTAATCGGGGAACTTCTGCGCGAGGCCGACCGCAAGTGGTTCAGCCAACATACGGGCCAGTACGATTTCGACGGCCATATGGCCTTCTGCGCTGACTATATAGCCACACACTATAAAAGGAGAGTAAGGTCACATGGCAATGCTGATCCTGGACTTCACCCGGAAAGTTCTCGGCCCGCTGGCCAGCCAGAAACTCGAACGGCACGAAATAACCCAGACCCTCAGAAGTCCCCTGGCAAAGATCGTGCTCAGGTATCAGGAGGGGCGTATCGGAATAAAGAGCGCGTTCCTGGTGTATCTGAACCACCATCAGGTAGGAACGGCAGAGCTGGAGTCCGTCGAGCCGGTCAACTACGGAAAGCTGGAGCAAGCGGACGCTCTACGCGGGGGGTTCGCTGACATGGTTGAGCTGGCCAGCGCTCTCCACCGGGCTGGGTACCGCTTCAAAGAGCTGGATGCCTACAGGCTGTACCGCGTGAGATTCTCCTGGAGAAACTGAAGGAGATTGCCTGATGATAAGAAACACAACCACTGCTGTTGAAACCACCAGGGTCGATATTCGTGAGATGTTCCGGAAGTGGGGCATCGACCGCTCGGAGTACGATATCGAGTGGGAGCCGAACAATTCCCGTGGCCAGCGCATGCCCGGCGCTATTGTCCACTACTTGAGACAGGGCAAACTTATAATGAAAAGCCGGGGGGCAAAATGAAGGAAAGAGCACGTATCCAGCTGGGACGCCATTTTGCCGAACCGGTCAAGAAGTCTCGCAAAGAGCATATCTGTAATTTCTGCCACCATACGATTCCAGCCGGTACCGGCTACTTCAATATCTACCGGGGAGGGGCTGGCCTGGCTAACCTCAAATTCCCTGACCGGGCTTGCCCGGCATGTCTCAGAAAGATGAGGGCTGGCGATGTCTACGACAACTGAGACCGATATGCTCATTCATTTCTGGGAAGTTAAACTCGAATACCGGGGTCTTTTGAACCCCTCGGTACAATTTATTATTGAGCTGACCATCAAGAACCTGAAGGAACTCAGGGAACTAAAGGAGAAGGAAGATGACACCAATAAAGGGGCTATCGGAACGCCGACGCCTGCCCCGCATCGGCAAGATCCACCTGGGGATAATGGTGAAGAACGAGAAGGGGGTGGAACATCCTAAGGCGGTAGATTACTTTGTCTTTCCACGGAACCACCCTCAGTACCAGGAACTGGTCAAGCTCTACGGGGAACAACCAAAAGAGTTACCTATCATGTTCCCCCTGGAGGAAGAAGACAAGTTCGTTAGCCAGTATTACCGGGCGTATTCCCGCACGCGAGGTCTGGTCTGTAAGGGCGACGGAGAGAAGTGCTACCGCATGATCGATAAACACACCGGGGACATGGCCGGCAAGGACACAAAGGAAATCGAAATGCGTGAGCTTCCCTGCGACGGCCGGGAATGCGTCGATTATCAGGCCAAGCGCTGCAGCGAACTGATGAATCTCCAGTTCTTCCTGCCCCAGGCCAGCGGCCTCGGTATCTGGCAGATAGATACCGGCTCCATCCACTCTATTATGAATATCAACTCCGGCCTCGACATGCTCCGCCTGGTCTACAAGCGGGTAAGCTTTGTGCCGGTCCTTCTCTTCCTGGAGAAAAAAGAGGTTACGAATCCCGACGACGGCCGGAAGAAGAATGTCTGGGTACTCAACATCAAGAGTCCCGACAACATGATCCGTGCCGCCATGAATGCCCGGGTCGAACCCCTGAGACTGGTCGCGGGGATCACCGAGGACCTGCAGCCGGATGAAGTGCTGGATACCCCGGTCCCCGACGAGGAAGTACCGGAGGTCACTGTCGGCAACTATGACGCAAAGGTAGTTCCGGGCGTCATGGTGACCCCTCCTCCAGCGGCTGCTTCCTCCCAGGCAGCTCCCGGCGTGATAGTAACCCCACCTCCAGTGACGAGTCCCCCCCAGGATGCCCCGGCGCCAGGCCCTGTAGCAGCTGCCGGGACAACTGGAACGACACCTCCTGTAACTAAAGACAAGGCAAAGCCAAAGAGCGCCCCAAAAGCCATCGTAGGGCCGCCTCAAGAGCCAAAGACTCCCGCGGATATTGTTGCCAGGGATGTTCCCGACCCGACCGCCCTCTTTAACCTGTGTTTCACCTTCTGGCAACTACAGCCGGGCGATGTGTGCAAGCAGCTCGGGTACAAGTCGACCTCTGACCTGCAAAGCGCCGTAAAAGACTACTACCGCGCGTTTGCCGAGATACGCGAGCTGAATAAGCCACGTCCAGAGGAGTAATCGTCAGCCAGGTGGACTGGAGTTGAAGTAATGAGAAGGTCAGTAGCTCGTGGAAGGGTAGTGCCACAAAGCCTGTCAACAGACAGACGGATGGGCCGACTATCACTAAAAGCGGCTTTCCTCTATCCCCTGATGTGGGTCAACTGCGATGACCAGGGCCGTATATGCGGAGAACCGGATGAAATAAAGTACGCGGTCTGTCCGAACAGGAAAGAAATCTCTGAGGACGAAATCCCTGACCTGCTTCAGGAGATGGAGCAACAGGGATTGGTCAAGGTCTATGACGCATCCGCTTCGAAAGTTATTCAGATGCTCGACTGGTGGAAGGAGCACCGGCCTCAGTGGGCCTACCCTTCGGAGTACCCGCCCCCGGAAGGCTGGATGGACAGGATGCGCTATCATCCTAATCCCAAAGACATAATAGTTGAGAACTGGTTCGCGTCCAGCCAATCCGACAAAGAGCAAAAGCCGAAGGATAACAAACCAGACAGACTAGGTAGTGCACTACCTACTGCACTACCTACTACACTACCTACTACAGAAGCTCCTCAGGGTTCTGAATTAGCTCGGTCTATACAAGCCAGGCTTCTCAAATTACCCGAGTTTGCGAGCAAACTCTTAGAACACGAAGCGATCAAAGAAAGGCTGTCGCAATTAGCCATAGACGTAAATCTCATCGGCAAAGAGGAAGTCGAAGTAGAAGGCGGCCGCGTAGATTTTTGTTGGCAGACCGCCGGGAATGTAATGGTTGCGGCCTTCGAAATAGAGACCCTAAACCCTAAGGGGAAGTCGTTGGTGAAGCTTCAGAAATTGCAATGTAAGAACAAATTCATCATCCTCAGGGCCAATGACGCAACAATTGAAAAAGTGGGAGATATTACGCTAATCGGCTTGGGCCGGAGGAGAGAAAAACTACCTAGTGCACTAGGTAGTGCACTACAATCACCCCCGGAAGATGAAACTGAAAAAGAAAAAGAAAAAGAAAAAGAAGATGGAGAGGGAGAGGGAAAAAGAAAAAGAATATCACCTGGTGCACTAGCTAGTACACTACCTAGTACACCAGGTGATG
>JAQTTS010000239.1 GCA_028710655.1 Dehalococcoidales bacterium | reverse complement strand
AGCAATCGAGGATAATCTTTACGAGCTCAATGGCGGGGGTAATGCTGAGGAGCTTAGCGAGATGTTCCACGACCTCGGAGAGGCGATGGCTGAAAATGTCGAGACGCTTATGGCCCGCTTTTTCAATTACGGGACGGCCACTACCTATCATACGACCAGGTTTGGCAAGGCCCTGTTCGCCACCGACCATCCTCGGTTGGACGGCACGTCGTTCTCCAATCTCTCCACTGCCACCGACCTCACCTATGAGACCTTCTGGGCGGTCGTGGTCGCAGCGGAGAATCAGTTCAATTACCGGCAGCACAGAATCACCAAGAACGTCAAGAAACTTTGGTATCCTCCCGCACTGGAGCCGAAGGTTCTTGAGATTCTGAAATCCCCCACCCGCCCCGACACGGCGAATAGGGCAATCAACGCCTACGCCGAGAGTGGCCGGGGAATTGTGCCGGTGAAATGGCCCCATATCTCCAACGCCAACAACTGGTTCCTCCAGCTTGACGGCAGAGGGATTGTCTTCTGGTGGAGACGTAAGACGAGGTTTGCTCGTGAGCGCGACTTCCAGACTGGCGACCTTATGTGCAAGGCCGACCAGAGGTTCAGTGCGGAAATTGCCGATGAAAGAGATTTCTACGGCGTGATTCCGTCATAAGGAGGGTAAGGATATGTTGACAAATCTTCAGTTAGGATTCTGGAACATCCTTCCCTCTACGCAGGGGAAGGTGATACACGTAAAACCCTATAGCGGGAGTGATGATAACCCCGGTGACTCCCCCACTATGGCGTTCAAGACATTGGCGAAGGCGCTCAGTGAGGCCACCGCTGACAAGAACGACATAGTGCTCCTCTATGCGGAAAGCAATACCTCGGCCAGCACGACGGACTATCAGTCTGCTGCATTGGATTGGAACAAGGACCTCGTGCATCTTATCGGTGTCGGTGCTCCGACGGCGGTGAGCCAGCGGGCCAGAATTGCCAATACAGCAGGGGCTAACATCTCCCCCGTGGTCAAGTTCTCCGCTGATGGATGTATCGTGGCAAACGTGCAGATAGTCAACGGGGATAACAATGCTGCTGCCCTCCTTGCCGCAGAAGTTACTGGTCAGAGGAACTACTTCAAAGGAGTTCACTTCGCCGGTATCGTGGGTGGAACTACGCAGTCCGCGGCAGGCGCTGCCGACCTCAAGATTAACGGCGGGGCGGAAAACGTCTTTGATAGTTGTACTATCGGCGTGGACACCATAGCGAGAGACGCCGATGCAACGGGTATCCTGTTCGATACCAATGCCACGAGAAATATGTTTCGTGACTGCGTGATTCAGGCATACCTGAGCGCAGCTGGTTATGCTCACGCGATAATCGCTGACGGCACTGGAATAGACAGGTGGCAGATTTTCAAGAACTGTCTGTTCATGGCGAAATCCACTAACAAGGCGATAACGCAGTCTGTCGTGTTCACAATTCCCGTTATCTCCCAGGGTGCTATAGTCCTCATGGACTCCTACGCCTTCTCGGATGGCGGGGCGGTGGCATGGAGCGCGGCCAAAGGTATCGTCTGGAACAACAGCGTCGCGGCAGCCGCAACTGCTGGTGGCGGGATTATGAGTAACCTGTAATGACTACCGACGGCGCAAAAAGTCTCATTGCCCGTGTGGTGGAAACACTTATCGGCCCCGCTGTGGTGGGACTCATTATGTTATGGGGGTCCCACCTCATGCAGGGTCAACAGATAACAGAATTAACATCCTTGACCAAAGAGATTAAGGTCAAGGTCGAAACCATGTGTACGTGGTCTGCGGCCCATCAAGCTATACACGACGAGAGGGATAAGAATGCCGGGTGGAACAGCCGAAATTCATTACGATACCGAGCCCCTGATGACAGGATGTCACGAGGGGAGTATAGGGACAACTCTACGAAAACAGGGGGCTGACTTCAGGTCCTGCGGGGTTATTCCCGGTCTGGCGATTTATAACGACACGACCGGGACCAATACCGTAGTGGTGTCGGCCACCGAAACTGAAGTAACCACCTCCATCACCTGGAACCCCGGTGATGAGTTCTCCATTTACAAAACCGGAACAAAAGACAGCTTCATCTCCTTAATCAATGTCGATTTGAGGTTCGGCCAGAAGGTCACACGACAGGCGGAGCTCACGGAATTGGGGTTGAAGCCTGATGATACAGACATCGACGAGACCGAGCGCAATGTGTTCGGACCTGGGCAGCCGGAGAAAATACGATGAGCGAAGAGTTCCAGGGTTATACCCTCAAACAGATTGAAGAGATGGTGTTGTGGGAGTTAGGGCAGAACGTATCCGACGGGAACCTTGTCTATGGGAGATTTCCTAAAAGGGTCCTCCGCCGGAAACTGAACGAGCGTCAGAACCTGTTTGTATCACAATCCAGATGCCTCCGCAAAGTGGGATTGCTCGTCTGCAAGGCGGGCTACCGCACGTATAAGCTCCCGGCGAACTGCATGGACAGCGGCGTGATGGCGGCTCAATACTTCTACGCTGCTAACAGCTACATCAACCTTATCATAAGAGACATCCAGTGGCTCCACGAGCACCAGCAGGGGTGGTTAATCACTGCCGCCTCCACCCCTCAATGGTGCTTTATGGGTGAAAGTTACGGTAATATCGGCACCTTGGGAGTACACCCTAAACCAAAGGATGATGGGGCGAATTACACAGCGGACCCCGATACAGGGGTTACGATAGGGACAGACCTCCCCTCGGCCACCTCCAACGTGACGGGAACAGCGACCGGCGGAAGCACTACATCCCTTATCGATACTGCGACGGACTTCACGGACCTGGGCCTTGTGGCGGGAATGGCCGTCAACAACCTCACCACGGCGGAAGACTGCAATATCGTGACGGTCGCGGAACATACACTCACCACCACTACCACCACAACCGGATTCTCTGCGGGCGACCACTACGAAATCCTCTCCGGCGAGTATGGCGTGGTTACGTCTTGGGAGAACGACGAGGCATACTTGTTCGGCTCCGAGGTGGGCGTAATCAGTAACATCACCGTCCCGCCGGGAAACATCCGCATAGATTACATCCCCTATCCCCGTCCGTTCCCTGAAACCGGCGGTGATAATTTGTATCCTGAAATCCCACGGTTATACCATCACGCCCTCGCTATGGGAGTGGTGGCCGACTGTCTCCAGACGTTTCAAGAGAAGACAAAGGAGTTCCAACGCGCACAGGCGTATGAACAGAAGTTCAACGCTTACTTTGCTGCGGGGGCGTCACAAGCCAATAAACGCCCCTTCTCTGATAAACCTGTAGGATTCGCACCGGCAAGGAGAAGATAATGCCTTACGAGTTGGTGTACTTTCACAAAGGAATGTCATCGGATGCTCGGTCTGCATTGAAGCCCGCAGGGTTCCTGGACGTCGCTGAGAACGTTGGATTCGAGGTTGAGGGGACAGCGAAACTGCGGGCTTCCTTCGCTCTCATTCACGAGGCATCTCTTGTAGATAAAATCCATTCCGGCACGTGTTTTAGGGATACCGTAATCGTCGGGAGCGGCAACAAACTGCTGATGAAGAAGGGGAACGGCGAATTTCAATCCCTCTACAACTTCTTCTCTTCCGACCCGTGGGTGTTCCGAGAGTACAAAGACTTCATGCACGCTGCCAATGAACACTTTCAATGCCTCATCGACGAGGATGGGAATGTCTATCCTGCTGTGGTGGGCAATCCCTCAACAGCACCTTCGGGAGCCGCAGGGGGAGCAGGGCAGCCGAACGGTACTTACAAGCTCTACGTATCCTTTAAGATAATCTGGCCCAACAAGATGGTGTATGAGACCGGGATATCTTCGGGAAGCTCGGATGTCACGGTAGCCAGTCAACAGGTGTCTTGGTCGGCTATCCCTGTCTGTACATATGCTGCTTGGTCTGGGGAGGCACCCACTATCCACAGAAAGCTGTATCGAGGCCCTGGAACAGGAGGAGCCTTGGCCGGGATTTACTACGTTGCCACCA
>JAQTTS010000238.1 GCA_028710655.1 Dehalococcoidales bacterium | reverse complement strand
TGGAGAGATTGGAGAACGACGTGCCGTCCAACCGAGGATGGTCGGTGGCGAACAGGGCCTTGCCAAACCTGGTCGTATGATAGGTAGTGGCCGTCCCGTAGTTGAAAAAGCGGGCCATAAGCGTCTCGACATTTTCAGCCATCGCCTCTCCGAGGTCGTGGAACATCTCGCTAAGCTCCTCAGCATTACCCCCGCCATTGAGCTCGTAAAGATTATCCTCGATTGCTTCCTCGGTGATTCGGATAGCCAGTGCCCAAACGTCATGCACCCACGCCTGTTTTGAACCGGCAATCTGGACGTCATATCCGACAGGAGCACCCTCGCCTTTAAGCGACGGAAGTCCGAGACCGGACCGAATCACGTCCTCTTCTTTCTTCTTTTTCGATTCCTTGATTGTTACCAAATTCTGCCACTGAGAATCGGCTCTTTTGTTAACGAAGCTATCAACAGCGACCACGAACAATCCGGGAATGTACTCTTCAACAAATCTACCTCTTGTCCACATAGTTCATTCCCTCCTTTACAGTGCCACGCCTGCGCCATACAGATGGCAAGCGGGTTGAATCATGCAAATCATCCTACAGCCAGCGGACGCATAACTGTCAACCCCCGGCGCAAGCTGACTAATCAGCCTGATAGGGATGGTGACAGTAACAGCCGCATCGGTAGTGGTGATTCGCTGTTTCGATATTTTAGTATTGGTGTCGGGGGCATAAAGGGCCTCCCCCGCAACCGGGTAGTTAAAGTCGAAGTTTGCTAACGTGATTGCAGCATCCACGACCGCCTGATAGGTCTGTGCCGGATGGTCAGCGACCAGCACATATCCGGCCACCGTTCCATCTCCCACCTCTGTAGCGGCGATGTTTTTGACGGGATTCATGTCCTCGTCAAAGCATTCCTGCACAGCCCCGATGATGTAATACTCATCCCCCGGAGTGGCACTCATAACCGCAGCATCATACACCAGCACCCCCACTCCCAGCTTGGGAGAGTTGATACTCGTGACATCTGCGCATACGAGGTCATTCACGGAGATGTTGATTGTGGGTGCCGTCTGAACGGCATAGAGTCTTGCCCTAAGCAACTTTTCATGAACGGCGAACCCATAGTAAATTCCAGCGTAAGGATTCGACATGGTAATATCTCCTTATTTTTCAATCGTTTACACGGAAATCTTCTGCTGATAGTTCCCCGTGCGTAATACCCATAGCGGCATCAATTTCCGCCTCGTCCGCTTCGATAACGTCCCTTCCCTGTACCTCGTGTCTTCCGGCGGACCGGGAATCGGACGACATGCGGGACTTGGCGATAAATTCAGCTTCGCCACCTCTTGCCGTTTCTCTGACCTCGCCATCCATCGCAAGGAGACTTCTGCCCTGGTCGTGATTGTCTGCCATTTGGCGGTATAGGGCCATCTCCTTTTCGTGCATCCACCAGGGCTTGAACACTAACACCTGGTCAAGGTTACACACGCATCCCAGGATGGGGTCGATATGTTTCTGGAGGAAGGGGGTATTAGTGGAATTACAAATCCACCACCGAAGCGGCACGGGCTGGTTCCTTACGGAATCAATCCTCGCCGGATTTCGGGTAATCCACCTAAACGCCATCTTCTTCTCCGTCGCCCTTTGTTTCGCCGGGGGAGGCAATTCAAAGGGGTCCCTCGAAAGGGAAAAGTCAACAACAGATTTCTCACCTAATGTTTCCCAGTCTTTGTCCTCGCTGGCTACCCGGTGGAAGATTGCCAGTTCGTCTGGGGTTAATGGGGGTTGTACACGCTCCTCGACCGGAGCGGTCACATCATCATATGTATCTTCTATTTCAATTTTCTTCTTCGTCATGCTGCCTTCTCCTTGGGCTTATTGGTCGCCCCCACGATAGCTGCGTACCTCTTTAATTTTTCAGCGGTAGTATAGCCTAATCTGCGGGCCACGTCAATCTGTTCTGCTGTGAGTCCGAATGTTTCCTTTCCTCCGTCTCCGCCTCCGCTTCCTTTCACCCTGGACCCGCCCCCTTGAGAGGCTATCTTCCCCTGCCGAGCCTTCTCCGCGTCCTCCTTACCTTTGATTCCTTTCTCGGTCTCCGCCAACTTCGCTTTCCAGGACTCCACTATTATAGGTAGCGTCTTCATCGTGAGGACACCTCTGGCGAATATGTCCCCGAACGGATGGTCGGTGATACCGTAGTATTCCTTAACATCATCAACAGCTTTGATAGTGTCTGGGTCGTCGTATCCCTCCTTGAACAATCCTCGGAGGGCGGCAACACTCTCATCGCGCTTCTTGATGATGTCGGTTTCGGCGACAGCCTCCTTTTTCGCGCCTTTCGCAGCCTGCTCCGCTGTGTAACGGATGATTTGAAGGAGCGTTTCATTGTCACCTTTGGCATCCTCCATCAGCTTCAGAAGCTGGGCATTGCTCAAAGGGGACTCCTCCGTTGTTGGGGCCTTCTTCTCCTGCCTTATGTTGTGCAGGGTCCGGTTGGCCTCCGCGATTGCTTTGTTGAGATTTTGGAGGTGCTCCTCTCCCCGCCTTATCCTTTCGGCGAGTTCGTCACTTTCTTTCCTTTTTCCTTCTTTACCTTCTTTCCCGTCGCTGGCTTCTCCGCTTTCTTGGCCTTCTTTACCATCTTCTTCACCCTCCTTTCCTTCTTCCGTGACACCCTCCGACGGAGGATTCTCCTCCTCATAATCGGAGTAAATGTCAACCAAATCGTCCATGATGTCGTTTACGTTCTGTTCTTTTCCGTCTTCTTCCGGCATTGTTCTTACCTCTTTCCTATTTTCTCACCCTTTCTCCGGGGTGGTCGGGTTCCAATATTACCCCTCGTAAAAGCCTTGTCTCGAATGACCGGAACGCCTTCTTGACATATAAGTCGGCTACTTTCCTTTCCTCGTCATTCGCGGCCAGTGCCTTGGGGATGGAGAGCACGGCCTTGAAAGCCTCCATTGCACCCTTACAATACTCCGGCGTGCAATGGGAATTTATCAATTCTTTCATAAACTTATGAGCCTTCTCGATGACGGCCTCCAATATTGCATCAGTCTCTCTGTCCGGCAACACTCTGCGCCACCTGTGCTTTCGTTTGTAGATACGGTTGAATAATCTTGTCCATGATTTCGGGATTCTGTAACACAACCTGTATCATCTGCATTATCTGCGGATTGATGTACTTCTCCCATTCATGCTTGCCGAAGGACTTCAACAACTCCTCCCGTACGGGGATGGGGTTGAACAACGGGTCCTTGGAGGCAATCTGCCAAAGCTGCATGGCATCATTCCTCACGGCAGCCTTACTTGCCAAATCGGTTGACCCTCGAAGCGTGAACTTGTAACCCCGTCGCATCTCCCTCCGAGGCATCGTGGTCTCCTGCCCCTTCACCATTATGGTTTTCCCGGCGGGCATGTACTGGTAGTAGAGGTCGTATAGCGATTCAATCACGGCCAGATACTCATCTTTCGTGGTACGGGCCTGATAGTTATGTTTGATGGCCCCTTCTTGCAGGACGCTCATAACCTCTGCTTTCGTCCGGCGTCCGCCCGGCTGACTGGGTACGCCAATCTGCCAATCGCCGACCGACCCGATTCTCTCCCACAGCGTCACAAGGAATTGTAGGAAGGTCAGGTAATGGGCGGCGTTGATATTGAATGTCGGGAACTTGATTCCCTCAACACTCGTAACCTCGACACCCTTGCCGGGGTAGAGGTCAATCTGCCCAGACATCCCCGACCGCTCGTCGAAGAAGAACCAGGGGATGAGGATTACCAGTGCTGCGTCTATCATGCGGTTGAAAATGTCGCTCGACCCCTCTTGGACGGCCTTCATCTTCCCATACATACCCGTCCCGAATGACCTCTTGGGTTCCGGGAACATCCTGATTCTCTTGAGGATTGACCGATTCGCCATGTAGAGGTCCACCCTCCGGCGAAGATTGATGATGGTCTTGGAGGATTTGGTGAGCGTGACCACGATATACTCTTCCCGGAAGTCTGTCTGCTGGTCCTCCGGGAGCTTG